>JAIOYL010000028.1 GCA_021741195.1 Sneathiella sp.
GATTGCGATCGAGGCGGCAATGGCGCGCGCGGGCGTCACCGGTGAAGATATCGATGAAGTAATCATGGGTTGCGTCCTGCCTGCAGGTCTCGGCCAGGCGCCGGCGCGGCAGGCGTCTTTCGGCGCCGGCATTCCTGACAGCGTTGGCTGCACAACTGTCAACAAGATGTGCGGCTCTGGCATGCGCGCGGCGATGTATGCGTTTGACGCAATCAAGGCCGAGAGCAGCAATGTGATGGTCGCGGGTGGCTTTGAGAGCATGACCAACGCCCCCTATATCCTGCCCAAGATGCGTAGCGGTTTACGCCTCGGCCATGGGGAAGTGAAAGACCACATGTTCCTCGACGGCCTTGAGGACGCTTACGAGGAAGGCCGCCTGATGGGCAGCTTCGCCGAGGAGACCGCTGGTCTGTACCAGTTCACCCGGCAGGCCCAGGACGCCTACGCCATTGAATCGCTGGCGCGGGCGAAAAAGGCGACCGAGGACGGCAGCTTTGCTGCTGAAATTACACCTGTGACCTACAAGGGCCGCAAGGGTGAGGTGACGGTTGACAAGGACGAACAGCCGGGGAAAGCTGATCCCGCAAAAATACCGACATTGCGTCCGGCCTTTGCGAAGGACGGCACGGTTACCGCAGCCAACTCCTCCTCGATTTCCGACGGCGGCGCGGCACTGGTGCTGATGAAGGAGAGTGAAGCGAAACGGCGCGGACTGAAACCGATTGCGAAGTTCCTCGCTCATGCCACACATGCACGCAAGCCTTCCGAATTTACCATGGCGCCAATTGATGCCATCCGCAAAGTGATGGACAAGGTCAACTGGACCAAGGACGACGTAGATCTGTTCGAGATCAATGAAGCCTTTGCTGTAGTCGCCATGGCGGCCATGAAAGACCTCGGCCTTGATCATGCAAAGGTCAACGTTCACGGCGGCGCCTGCGCACTTGGCCATCCGGTTGGTGCGTCCGGCGCGCGGATCGTTGTGACCCTCCTCTCGGCCTTGCAGAAATATGGCAAGACGCGCGGTGTCGCGGCACTCTGTATTGGCGGCGGCGAGGCGACGGCCATGGCGCTGGAGCTTGTCAACTAGAGAGAATGGACAATAGGCCAGACGGAGGGAGATAATGATTTTATCTGAAGAGCAGACAATGATCCGCGATATGGCGCGGGACTTTGCCGCCCGCCGTCTGGCCCCAAATTCCGTGTCCTGGGAAGAGGAAGGCGCGATACCGCGTAGCGTGCTTAATGAAATGGGCGCGCTTGGCCTGATGGGCATGACCGTGCCCGAAGCTTACGGCGGGGCGGAAGCGGATTTCGTCTCCTATGCATTGGCGCTGATGGAGATTGCGGGCGGGGACGGGGCCGTCTCCACGGTCATGAGCGTTAATAATTCGCCCTGCTGCGCGGCGCTTTTGAAAGAGGGTACAGAGGCCCAGAAACAGGCGTTTCTTGCACCCCTCGCCAAGGGAGCGGAGATTGGCGCCTTCTGCCTGACGGAGCCGCAGGCGGGATCTGATGCGTCGGCGCTTAAAACGCGGGCACGCAGGGAGGGAGACCATTATGTCCTGAACGGCCTCAAGCAGTTCATTACCTCCGGGAAAATCGGCGGTATCGCACTGGTTTTTGCGGTTACCGATCCCGATGCGGGCAAGAAAGGCATCAGCTGCTTTATCGTGCCGACGATCAGTGAGGGATATCGCGTCGTCTCGGTCGAGAAGAAGCTGGGGCAGAAAGCCTCCGACACCTGCCAGATCGCATTTGAGGATGTCCATATTCCGGTGGCGAACATGTTAGGGGCGGAAGGGGCGGGATACCGCATTGCGCTTGCCAACCTCGAGACCGGCCGTATCGGCATTGCCGCGCAAAGTGTCGGCATGGCGGGCGCGGCGCTTGCCCATGCAATTGCTTACGCGAAGGAACGCCGAACGTTCGATAAAGCCATTATCGAGCATCAGGCCGTGGGCTTCCGTCTCGCCGATATGGCGACGAAGCTGGAGGTCGCGCGGCAGATGGTGCTGCATGCAGCCACTCTGAAAGATGCCGGTATTCCCTGTCTCACAGAAGCCAGCATGGCCAAGCTGTTTGCCTCTGAAATGGCCGAGGAAGTCTGCTCCGGCGCGATCCAGACCCTTGGCGGTAACGGCTATATTGCTGATTATCCGGTGGAGAAAATCTATCGCGATGTCCGCGTCTGTCAGATATATGAGGGAACCTCGGATATCCAGAAGCTGGTGATCGCCCGCAATCTGGCGGTGGTGTGACGGGATAATGACCATGCCGGGCCCGATAGATTTCTATTTCGATTTTTCATCGCCGTATGCCTATCTGGGCAGCCACCTGATCGGACCGGTTGCGGCGAAGCACGAGCGGGACGTTGTCTGGCATCCCTTTATGCTCGGCGTTGCCATGAAGGGCGAGAAGACTTTTCCGCTGACCCAGTATCCCCTTAAGGGCGAGTATTCGCGGATGGATTTCGAGAGAACCGCCCGCTATCACAATATCCCCTTCATCATGCCGGACGACTTTCCGAAGGCGACCCTGGCGGCATCGCGGGGATTTCTATGGCTCGCGAAAAATGATCCGGCGCAGGCCGTTGACTTTGCCATGGCGGTTTATGCGGCCTATTTTGTGGAAGGGAAGGATATTTCCGATCCCGAGATCGTTGCGGATATTGCGGCCAAGTCGGGTGTTGACCGGAACGATTTCGTTGAGGCGGTTCAGGATCCAACGGTCAAGGAGGCGTTCAAGAATTCCGTCGAGGATATTGTCTTCAAGAAGAAGGTCTTCGGCGCGCCTTTCTTCACCGTCGATGGCGCGGCGTTCTGGGGCGCGGATCGTGTCGCCCAACTCGATGAATGGCTGACGACGGGTGGATGGTGATGAAGAATTGTATACAAACAAGGCGCCTTTCCAGCCCCGAACTAGCGAGGCTGGAAAGATCCGGGCGGTTAGAACAGGAAGTATCCGCCGTCGATCAGGAAAGTATCCCCGGTATGATAGGAACTGGCGCTCGACATGAGATATACCGCTGTGCCGCCGAAATCTTCGGGCTGGCCCCAGCGCTTCGCCGGGATGCGCGGCTTGACCGCGTCGGAGAATTTCTGCCAGGAGATAGCATTTTCCGTCATCGCGGTTTCGATCCAGCCCGGCAAGATCGCGTTGGCGGTAATGCCCTTGCCAGCGAACTCGACGGCGAGCGCGCGGATCATCGAGATGACGCCGCCCTTGGTCGCGGCATAATGCTCGTTCCGCGCTGCACCGGAAATGGCCGCGAGGCTGGCCGTGCCAACAAGCCGACCCCCGGGGTCACCCTTTTCGGCGCGCTCCACCATATGCTTCGCTGCGGCCTGAAAGGTATAAAAGACGCCGTCCAGATTGACGCCAAGCACGCGATGCCATTCCGCATCATCGATGTCGAGGAAGGATTTCTTGCCCGAACTCACGCCCGCATTGGCAAAACAGCCGTCAACACGGCCATATTGGGCGAGCGTTTCGGCAAAGCAGTCCTTTACCTCGGCTTCACTCGCGACATTGCAAAGAAGCGACGAGACGCGCGTGCCATGGGCCTTGAGTTGCTCAACGGCGGCCGCGTTCTTGGTCTTGTTTGTGCCCCAGATGCAGACATCGCCACCAGCCTGGGCAATTGCGTCCGCCATGCCAAGTCCAATACCTCCGTTACCACCCGTGATGAGAGCGACCTTGCCGGTCAAGTCAAATGCTTTATAGGCCATTCATGGCTCCTTTATTGCTTCTTGATTGGAAGCAAATCCGTAACACAAAGGGCGGCGTTCGCCAAGCAATCGATTTTCCTGATCGAGAGAAGGAAGACCCAGTAAATGTCTGTACTAAAAACCAACCTCAACACCCGAAGCGAAGATTTCAAGGCTAATGCGGCGCATATGACGTCGCTGGTCGAGGACCTGAAAGAAAAGGTTGCCCTTATCAAACAGGGCGGTGGGGACCGTGCGCGCGACAAGCATCTTGCACGCGGGAAGCTCCTGCCGCGAGAGCGGGTCCGCAAGCTTCTCGATCCAGGCTCGCCTTTCCTGGAATTCAGCCAGATGGCCGCCTGGGATATGTATGGCGGGGATATCCATTCCGCCGGGATCATCACCGGCATCGGCCGCGTAGAGGGACGGGAATGCATCGTCATTTGCAATGATGCGACGGTAAAGGGCGGCACCTATTATCCGCTGACGGTGAAGAAGCACCTGAGAGCGCAGGAAGTGGCGCTGCAAAATAACCTGCCCTGCATCTACCTTGTTGATTCCGGCGGCGCCAATCTTCCCAACCAGCAGGACGTGTTCCCTGACCGGGATCACTTCGGGCGCAGCTTCTACAATCAGGCGAATATGTCGGCGCTCGGCATTCCGCAGATCGCCGTTGTCATGGGCTCCTGCACGGCGGGCGGCGCTTACGTCCCGGCGATGTGCGATGAAAGCATCATCGTCCGTAATCAGGGAACGATTTTCCTGGCTGGGCCGCCGCTGGTAAAAGCCGCGACCGGCGAGGTGGTCTCCGCCGAGGATTTGGGTGGCGCGGAAGTGCATTCGCGCATTTCCGGTGTGACGGATCATATGGCCGAGAACGACAGCCACGCCCTGCAGATCGCGCGTAGTTGTGTCGCGGCCTTTAACCGTCCAAAGCTTATGCAGCTGGAAGTGAGAACGCCGACTGCGCCCCTTTACGATCCGAAGGAGATTTACGGCCTGATCCCGAAAGACATGCGTACACCCTTCGATGTGCGCGAGATTATCGCCCGCGTCGTCGATGGCTCCGAGTTCGATGAGTTCAAGAAATATTATGGCGCGACGCTGGTCACCGGTTTCGCCCATATTCATGGCTATCCCGTGGGCATTCTCGCCAATAACGGAATTCTATTCTCCGAATCCTCCGTCAAGGGAGCACATTTTATCGAGCTGTGCTGCCAGCGGAACATCCCGCTCGTCTTCCTGCAGAATATTACCGGCTTCATGGTGGGGCAGAAGTATGAAGCGGGGGGGATCGCGAAGGACGGCGCCAAGCTGGTGACGGCGGTCGCCACGGCGAAGGTGCCTAAATTCACCATGATTTTCGGCGGCTCCTTCGGTGCCGGTAACTACGGCATGGCCGGGCGCGCCTATAGCCCGCGGCTTCTCTGGATGTGGCCCAACTCGCGGATTTCCGTTATGGGCGGACCGCAGGCCGCTGCCGTTCTGGCGACCGTCAAGCGCGACGGTATGGAATTGCGCGGCGAGGCCTGGAGTGCGGAGGAGGAAGCCGCCTTCAAGGCGCCGATCGAGGCGCAGTATGAGATTGAGGGACATCCCTATTTTGCCAGCGCCCGTGTATGGGATGATGGTATCGTCGATCCGGCCGAGAGCCGCAGGGTTCTTGCCCTCGGTATTTCCGCCGCCCTGAATGCCCCCATCGAGCCAACCAAATTCGGCTTGTTCAGAATGTAGGAGAGTTTTTATGAGTGAAGAATCAGCGGTATTGCATTTCTCTACCGACGGCATCGCGACCATCACCCTAAACCGGCCCGAGGTGCATAATGCCTTTAACGAAGAGTTGATTGAGCGCCTCGGCGACATGTTTGAAGACGTTGGCCATCAGGAAGGTGTGCGTGCTGTCGTCGTTGCGGCGGCGGGTAAAAGTTACTGCGCCGGGGCCGATCTCAACTGGATGAAACGCGCCGCCCATTTCACCGAGGAAGATAATCGCGAAGACAGCCTCGTATTGGGGCGGATGCTGAAGAACCTTCATGCGATCCCGAAACCGACCATCGCGCTGGTGCAGGGTGCGGCCTATGGCGGCGGCTTGGGTCTCGTCGCAGCCTGCGATATTGCGATTGGCGTGCGGGCCGCAAAATTCTGCCTCTCGGAAGTCAAGCTCGGCCTGCTGCCCGCCGTGATCTCGCCCTATGTGGTAGAGGCGATGGGTATCCGGGCCTGCCGCCGCTATTTCCTGACGGCAGAGGTCTTTGACGCCGAGGAGGCCCATCGCCTCGGCCTGCTGCATCAGGTCGTCGAGGATGTGCATCACCTGGCCGAGGCGCGCGATACATTGCTGGAGCAGATCACCAAGAATGCGCCGGGTGCCATGGCCGATTCCAAGGACCTGATCTACACGGTCGCGGGTCGGCCGATTGATCACAGTGTCGTCGAGGAAACGGCGAGCCGCATTGCAGCGCGGCGGACTACTGAAGAGGCCGCTGAAGGCATACAGGCCTTCCTGGATAAACGTAAGCCGTCCTGGCATATCATTTGAGCGAAAGCAGGGAATAACCCGTGTTTAAAAAAATACTCATAGCGAACCGCGGCGAGATTGCCTGCCGGGTCATGGAAACAGCGGCAAAGCTTGGCATCAAGACAGTCGCCGTCTATTCCGAAGCAGATGCCGGAGCGCGGCATGTTGAAATGGCCGACGAGGCAGTGCTGATTGGACCGCCAGAAGTCTCCTTAAGTTACCTGAAAGCGGATACGATCCTCGATGTCGCGAAGCAAACCGGTGCTGAGGCCATTCATCCGGGATACGGCTTTTTGTCGGAAAACGCTGCATTTGCGGAAAAATGCGAAGCGGCTGGCGTTGTGTTCATCGGCCCGCCCGCGAAAGCGATCCGCGCCATGGGCCTTAAAGACGCCGCCAAGGCGTTGATGGTCAAGGCCGGCGTTCCGGTCGTTCCAGGCTATCATGGTGAAGCGCAGGATGCGGATTTATTGGCGAAAGAGGCCGAAAAAATCGGTTACCCTGTGCTGATCAAGGCGGTTGCCGGCGGCGGCGGCAAGGGGATGCGGAGTGTTTATTCGGCAGCGGAATTTCCGGCGGCGCTGGCATCTGCCATGCGGGAAGGGCAGTCGGCCTTTGGCGATGCGCGGGTTCTGATCGAGAAATTCCTTACAAAGCCGCGTCATATTGAAATCCAGGTTTTTGCTGACAGTCATGGCAACGCGGTCCACCTGTTTGAGCGCGACTGCTCCCTGCAACGCCGCCATCAAAAGGTGATCGAGGAAGCCCCGGCGCCGGATATGCCCGACGCCATGCGTGAGGCCATGGGCGCCGCTGCCGTCGCGGCGGCAAAAGCCATCGGTTATGTGGGCGCGGGAACCATAGAATTCATCGCCGACGTCTCGGATGGTCTCAAGCAGGATGCCTTCTATTTCATGGAAATGAATACCCGGCTTCAGGTCGAACATCCGGTGACGGAAATGATCACCGGTCAGGACCTTGTGGAATGGCAGCTACTCGTTGCGGCGGGCGGCAAGCTTCCCTGCACACAGGAGGAGCTGTCGATTTCCGGCCATGCCTTCGAGGTCCGGCTCTATGCGGAGGATCCGGCCAATGACTTCCTGCCCGCGACCGGGCAGCTGCTGAGATTGCGTCCGCCTAAGGCGAGCACGAGCGTTCGTATCGATACGGGCGTACGGCAGGGCGATACGGTTTCCCCCTTTTACGATCCGATGATCGCCAAGCTGATTGTCTGGGGCGAAAATCGCGACGTGGCGCTGCAGAAACTTGGTGCCGCCCTTGCCGACTATCAGGTCGCGGGCGTGGCCACCAATCTTGATTTCCTGTCGAAAATAGCGACTCATCCGTCGTTCGCAGCGAAAGACCTCGATACCGGATTCATCGAGCGGTTCAAGGATGACCTCATTCCCGAACCGGTTGAACCGACGGATGAGGATATTGCCCTTGCCGTGCTTCATATTGTGCTCGAACGCAAGAAGGCGCATTTTGCCGCCCGCGGCGCGACGAATGATCCCTATTCCCCCTGGGATGACATGACGGCCTGGCGGCTCAATGGGGCTGGCCACGATGACTTCCGGTTCAGGATAAATGAGACTGATTTACCGGTTCATGTCATTTACGAAGGCGGCGGTTTCCTGCTGCAGCTTCCTTCGGGCATGATGGAGGCTGAGGCGGAACATGCAGCTGACGGCAGTCTGCTTGCAAACCTGGCCGGGCATAAATTCGACGCTGCGGTTGTCACGAGCGGCCCTAAAGTCATCGTCATGGCAGCCGGGCGCCAGGTTGTACTGCAACTTGTTGTGGATGATTTCGATGCCTCCGGGGCGGATAGCGGTGCGGGAGCGATTACGGCCCCGATGCCGGGCAAGATCATCCAGATTTTCACCAGTATGGGCGCGGCGGTTAGCAAAGGCGATCCTCTGGTTGTTTTGGAGGCGATGAAAATGGAGCATACCCTTACCGCCTTCGTCGATGGGGTTATTGAGGATATTTTTCACGAGGTTGGCGATCAGGTGGACGAGGGTACTATCCTTGTCCGCATGGAAGAGAGCGAGGAAGCATCATGACAATACCCTCAAAAGTGCGCATTTTTGAAGTCGGCGCGCGCGACGGCCTGCAGAATGAGAAGCAGATGGTGCCCACCCATATCAAGGTCGAGCTGATCGAGCGGCTGGTCGATGCAGGCGTCACGGCCATTGAAACGGGCAGCTTCGTCTCGCCGAAATGGGTGCCTCAAATGGCCGATACCGCTGAGGTAATGGCGAAAATAAAGCGTCGCGAGGGCGTGACCTATGCGGTGTTGACGCCCAATATCAAGGGCTATGAAGGTGCCGTTGCCGCCGAGGCGGACGAGATCGAGATATTCAGTGCAGCCTCGGAAACCTTCAATCAGAGAAATATCAATTGCTCCATCGCGGAAAGCCTGGAGCGGTTCGTGCCGGTAACCGAAGCGGCGAAAAAGGCCGGAATTCCCTACCGGGCCAGCGTTTCCTGCGCTCTTGGAAGCCCATTCGACGAAGAGATAAATCCCAAGGTGGTCGCCGACGTCGCACGGAAGCTCTATGATATGGGCGCCTATGAGGTCTCGGTTGCCGATACCATTGGCGTCGGCACCCCGATCCGCACCAAGAAAGTCATAGAAGCGGTCGCCGAGGTGATGCCGCTCGAGGCAGTCGGTGTACATTTTCATGACACGTATGGTCAGGCGCTCGCCAACTATCTCGCGGCGCTGGAAATGGGCGTTTCCAAGCTCGACAGTTCCGTCGCGGGTCTGGGCGGTTGTCCCTATGCGCCAGGTGCAACGGGCAATGTCGCGACAGAGGACGTTGTCTATATGCTCGACGGCATGGGCATCGAAAGTGGCATCGATTTGAATAAACTCGTCAGGACAGCCTGGTTCATTTCGGACTACCTTGGCCGCGCACCGGTCTCGAGTGTGGCACGTGCCTTGAAAGGGAAACTCGATTAGTTTTCTCATTTCTGGACATTTGGTGCAGAATCAGGGTATTAAGAGACTATGTCAGTACATCTTCTAATCGTCAGCGTCGGCAGCTCGTCTGTCGAGCAATTGCGCTCCAGCCAGTCGCGGCGGCTGATTGCCGGCCCGATTTGCCATGTCACCAAGAAACGCCCGACACGGGAGGCCGAGCTTCTCGACGGCGGTTCCGTCTACTGGATCATCAAGGGGCATATCGCGGTGCGTCAGGAAGTGACCGGTCTTGAACGGCTGTTCGATCATGAAGGCGAGAAATGCGGCGTGATGCTGTCGTCTGAACTCGTGGAAACCGAGCTTTTCCTGCGTGGGCCGCATCAGGGATGGCGTTACCTCGAAGATGAGGACGCGCCGCGCGATCTTCGCGATCTCGTTGAGGAAGGCAATGCTGACGACGAGAGTGAAGGCGAGCTCTCCGAGGAAATGGCGTCCGAACTTCGTTCTCTGGGCCTGATCTGATCCTTAGCGTTCCGGTCTGATCCAGACCGCCGTGTCATGAAAGGCCGCGCCGCCATTGGGCTTTGGCGCCTCCGCGCTGATCAGCAAGTTGATCCCGATTTTCTCGATGAAGAACTTTCCCGGCCAGACGCCTTCGACGATCACGGTGCCGGGGTTGAGTCCATCAAAAATCTCCACATGAATGAGAAGGGAGCCAAGCTTGTTGCCCAACCGGACGATAGCGCCTTCTTCCGTGCTGATGGCAGCGGCATCAACGCTGTGCATCTTGACCGCCGGGCGTTTCTCCCTTTTCAGCGACGTCGGCGTTGGCGTAAAAGTCGTATTCAGGAAATTGCGCGCGGGCGCCGTTACCATCCGGTAGGGATGCTCTGCGTCCGCGAGATCAATAACCTCCCAATGGTCAGGCAGTTTCGGCATGCCCTCGTGATTGGGGCCGATCTTTGACCAGTCCGGTGTGAAATGGAATTTGCCGTCGCTATGGGCGAAGCCGTTCAGGTAATGGGCGCTGTCAAAGTCGATCATGCAGTCATGCCATTTCTTTTCCGTGAGCGCCGCCGCATCGGGCCAGCCGGAGATTTTCAGGGTCTCGTCGATCAACTCCGTCGCCGTCATGCCGAAGCCGCGATGTTCTGCGCCGAGGCGTTTCGCAAGGCCTGAGATCACTTCATGGTTCGAGCGGCACTCGCCGAGCGGCTCGATAATCCTGGGGCCCATCATGATATGGCTCTGGCCGCCCGCCTGATAAAGATCATCATGCTCGACGAAGGTTGTCGCAGGCAGCAGGATATCGGCCATTTTGGCCGTCTCCGTCATGAACTGTTCATGCACGCAAACGAAGAGATCGTCACGGGCAAAGCCTTTATGCACCTTGCCAAGCTCTGGCGCGACGTCCATCGGATTAGTGTTCTGGATGAGAAGGCCGGTGACGGGCGGGCCATCGCCGAGGTCGGTCTTATCGCCGGTCAGCACCGGGCCGATGCGCGACATATCGAGGATTCGCACCTCCGGGTCTATCGCATCCAGTCCTTCGATCAGCGTCTTGTTCCAGTGATAGATGCCGCCGTTGTTATGCATGGCCCCGCCGCCTTCATATTGCCAGGAGCCGGTAACGGCAGCGAGGCAGCTCGCGGCATGCATATTCACCGGTCCGTTGCGGCTTCTCGCAAATCCGTAACCGAGACGGAGAAAGGATTTTTTTGTCCGGCCATAAAGACGCGCGAAGGCGTAAATCTCTTCGGGCGAAAGGCCGGTGATCGCCGCCGCCCATTCCGGCGTCTTGTCTTCAAGATGCGCTTCCAGCTCCTTCCAGCCCTTTGTGTATTTTTCCATATAGGCGCGGTCGGCCATGCCCTCCTTGAAAAGCACATGCATCACGGCGCAGGCGAGCGCGCCGTCGGTGCCCGGATTGACGCAAAGATACATATCAGCGGTCTGCGCCGTCGCGTTGCGGTAGGTGTCGATCACGACGATTTTGCCGCCGCGATCTTTGCGTGCGCGCGTCGCATGGGTCATCACATTGACCTGGGTATGCACGGCATTGGTTCCCCAGATGACGACAAGGTCGGACTTCGCCATCTCGCGCGGGTCCGGGCCATGCAGCGATCCGGTCCCGACCATCCAGCCACCCCGCGCTAGCGTCGTGCAGATAGTGGTGTGCTGGCCAGAGTATTTCTTCACATGGCGAAGCCGGTTGATGCCGTCGCGTTGAACAAGCCCCATGGTTCCCGCGTAATAATAGGGCCAGATGGTTTCCGCGCCGTATTTCGCTTCGCGTTTCAGAAACTCTTCCGCCACTTCGTCGAGGGCATCGTCCCAGCTTATCTGCTGCCATTCCCCGGAACCCTTCGGCCCGACGCGGCGCATGGGATGCATGAGGCGGTCCGGATGGTGGGTTCGTTCGGCATAGCGGGCGACCTTTGCGCAGATCACACCGGCGGTATAGCTGTTGCCCTCTGCGCCGCGTACACGGCCAATCCGATGGTCACTCAACCGTTCAATTTCGAGCGCGCAGGTCGACGGACAGTCATGCGGACAGGCGGAGGCGCGGATATCGAATGGAGACTGTTCGTTCATGGGCCAGTTTTCTTCATATCTGAATGACAAAGCATCTTTTTAGTGAATGGTCACCAGATTAGTGAGATATTGGAATTGCCGCAATCAATGGTTCGGGAAAAGGTCTATTTTTGGCGAATAGGCTGGAATTGCCGGATCGGGCAAGATATATCGGGGCGTAGAATTATCCCGGCGAAAGCACAATTATTTGAAGGCGATAAAGAAAATACTGAAAAGCGACGGCGCGAAGGCGCTGATCAGCTTCGTGGCGGCAGGCTATATCTGGCTTGTCTACCGCACGAGCCGCTGGCAGGTGATCAATGGCGAGGCGCCGCATGCCCTGATGACGGCAGGCAAGCCCTTCATCCTCGCGTTCTGGCATGGCCGTCTCCTGATGATGCCGATTTCCGTGCAGCGGAAAACCAGGGTCAATGTGATGATCTCCCATCATGGGGACGGCGAGATTATCGCCCGGACCATCAAGCATTGGGGGCAGCACAGTATCCGGGGCTCGGCTACCAAGGGGGCCGCCGCCGCCATCAAGCAGATGCTGAAGGTCTTAAGAAAAGGCGAGGTCGCCGTGATAACGCCCGACGGGCCGCGGGGCCCCCGGATGCGGGCGCAGGACGGGGTCGTCCGGCTTGCGGCGATGTCCGGCATGCCGGTGTTCCCGGTCAGCTTTTCGACGACGCGGGGCAAGATTCTCGGAAGCTGGGACCGTTTCTTCGTCGCCGCGCCCTTCAGCCGGGGGGTTGTCACCTGGGGTGATGCAATCCATGTTCCGAAGCGGGACGAGGGGGGGGCGTTCGAAATCGCGCGTAATGAAATCGAGGACAGCCTTATCGCCATCACCCAGGCCGCCGATGCCGCCTGCGGGCGCGAAACGGTGGAGCCGGAGGCGCGCGACAAGCTGGTCAAGCCGCACAAGAAGGCGGCCCGGATCTGATGCATATGGCCCTGTATAATGGCCTGCTCTGGGTCGCGTCCCCGGTCCTGACGCGCCATATGGAAAAACGGCTGGCGATAGGCAAGGAGGATCCGGCGCGGTTTGAGGAGCGTTTTGGTGTTGCCTCGCGCGCCCGTCCCGATGGCGAGCTTGTCTGGATCCATGCGGCCTCGGTTGGCGAGGCGGTCTCGGCGCTCGCGCTGGTCGGCGGGCTGCTGAAGCGAGCGCCGGAGCGGCAAATACTTGTCACAACCGGCACCCGCACTTCGGCGGAGATCATGGCAGCGCGTCTGCCCGAGCGGGCCTTTCACCAATACATTCCCATTGACAGGAAAGTGGCAGTCCATCGTTTCCTCGATCACTGGCGGCCGGAACTCGCGATCTGGATGGAATCGGAAATCTGGCCCAATCTGATCTTTGAGACCGCCGCGCGGAATATCCCGATGATGCTGGCGAATGCCCGGATCACGAAGAAATCCTACGACCTCTGGCGGAAATCACTCGGATTTTCAAAGAAGCTTCTGGGCGCCTTCCGCTATTGCTCGGCGCAATCGGAGATTTCGGCGGTGCGCCTCCGGGCGCTCGGCGCGGATCCCGTCGAATGCGTTGGCAACCTGAAATTTTCATCGGATCCCCTGCCGGTCGACGAGGGTGCCTTGAGGGCGATGCTGGCCAGGTTAAAAGACCGCCCTCTGTGGCTCGCGGCCAGCACCCATAAGGGGGAGGAGGGATATATCCTCGCGGCGCATGAGCGCCTGCGGGCTGACATCCCGGATATCCTGACCGTCATTGTCCCGCGACACCCAGAGAGAGGGGGAGAGGTCGCCGAACTGGCAGCCGCTGAAAATATCAAAACAGCAAGACGATCGGCGGCGGAGGAAATTACGGAGGAGACCGGCATCTATGTCGCCGACACGATTGGCGAGCTCGGGCTTTTCTACCGGCTCGCGGGCATTGTCTATATCGGTGGATCGTTGATCCCGAACGGGGGGCAAAACCCGCTGGAAGCGGCACGCCTCAATTGCGCCGTCCTGTATGGGCCACATATGGATAACTTCGCCGATGTTATGGAAGAATTTCAGCGGCTCGATGCGGCGCGGGAAGTCCATGACGCGGCTGAACTTGCGGAAGAGGTCGCCGGTTATCTTCGCTGTCCGGCGACGCGTGACGACATGGCCGCGCGGGCGGCGGAGGTCGTGAAGACGGGCAAACTTACGTTAGAGAAAAACCTGGAGCGGATTGAAGATCTGCTGAAAGCGGGGCGCGGATGAAGACACCTGACTTCTGGCGCCGTGAGAGCAAAAGTCTCTTGCCGGAATTGCTCAGCCCGGCGAGCTGGCTTTATGGGGCCTTGGCGAAAATGCAGCGATCCTTGCAAACCGCATCTTCCGTAGACGTTCCCGTAGTCTGCGTCGGCAACGTGGTTGCGGGCGGGGCGGGAAAGACACCGGTGGCGATCGCGCTTGCCCGGTTTTTCCTTGTCGAGGGCATGAAGCCGCATTTTCTGACCCGTGGATACGGCGGACGGCTCAAGGGTCCGTCGCGTGTCGTGCTGGATGTTCATCAATTTTCCGATGTCGGCGATGAAGCTTTGATCCTCGCCGAGACCGCGCCGACCTGGGTTGCCCGCGACCGGGCCGCGGGGGCTGCTGCGGCTGTAAAGGCGGGGGCCGATGTAATTATCATGGATGACGGCTTTCAGAATCCGTCGCTGAACAAGGATCTGTCCATTCTGGTTCTGGACAGCGCCTACGGGATCGGCAACGGACGGCTCCTGCCGGCGGGACCTCTCCGCGAGAGCCTCGAGGATGGGTTGGCGCGCGCGGACGCCGTCGTGCTTGTCGGTGGAGAGATAGATGATCAGAGTATAAACCGGTTAATTAAAAATAAACCGGTTTTTAAGTCAAAATTGGTTCCAAAGCCCGCAGGCGAGACAATCGCCGGAGAGGATGTCGTCGCCTTCGCCGGTATTGGACGCCCTGAGAAGTTTTTCGGCAGCCTCAGGGACATTGGCTGCCACCTTATAGAATGCTTTAGATTCGCCGACCATCATGTTTATAATAATGATGAAATTATGAAAATGGTTGAACTGGCAGCGCACCGGAATGCGGCGCTTGTCACGACCCGAAAGGACTATGTCCGGCTAACGGCGGAAGTAAAAATGATGGTCATGGTCTTTGATGTTGAAATGAGTTTTGAAGCCCCTGAAAAGTTGCAGTACCTGCTTCTTTCAGTGCTTCGGAGAGAGTAGAGATGACGCAGCCATCCCTCAGATATCGTCTGGAATGGATCGCCGTGCGGATTATTTTCTGGATTTTCCGGATACTCGGCCAGAAGAAGGCGTCTCAGTTCGCGGGCTGGCTCGCGCGGAAAATAGGGCCCCGGCTCTCGGTACAGAAGCTCGCCAGAGAAAACATGAAACGGGCGCTTGCCGATCTTGACGATGACGAGATCGAGAAAAACCTTTCGCTCATGTGGGATAATCTCGGGCGCAATATCGGTGAACTACCCTACAACAAAACCCTGATGGCGGATCCCGCTGAAGTTGAGATTGTGGGGCAGGAATATATGGATGCCTATCTCGCAAGTGGCAGGGCGGCCTTCTTCGTAACCGCCCATTATGGACCATGGGAGCTGGTCGCTCTCGTCGGCAAGCAGGCGAAATCGAAAGCGACCGGGATTTACCGTGCGGCGAATAACCCGCTGGTCGAGGCGTTCTTTCAAGCGATGCGCGCCGATCCGGAGTATCAGTTTGTCCCCAAGGGGAAAGAGGGCGCGCGGGCGATTCTGAAAGGGGTGCGGGGCGGGGGTGCCATTGTCCTTCTGAACGATCAGAAACTTAATACCGGTGTCGCCGTGCCGTTTTTCGGCCGCGACGCCATGACGGCGCCAGCGGTCGCGGAAATCGCCTGTAAAATGGATGTTCCCGTCTATCCCATGCGCACCGAGCGGATGGAGGGCGGAAAGCGTCGCCTGACGATTTATCCGCCGCTCACCGTCGAACGCAGCGGCGACCGGCACGCCGACGCCTTCGCACTCCTAAAGGCGATCAACGAAACCTACGAACGATGGATTACCGAGCGGCCGGACCATTGGTTCTGGGTGCACAACCGCTGGTCATAATGGTGGCGGGCTAGCTAGCGAGAGCCAGCTGCTCTTTTTCAGCCCGAACCTTTTCAAGCCTTTCGAGCGCGATCCTGTCGGCGATTTCCGCCGTCGTGACATTTTCCCGCTCCGCCCGTTCGAAAATATGCAGGCAGGTGCCGTATATGCCACTGACCTGCCGCATCGCTTTTTCGCGATCGAAGTCCGGCCCTTCATGACTGATAACGATGATTCCGCCGGCGTTGACGGCATAATCGGGAGCATAGAGTATTCCCCGTTTCATCAGATCGCCGGCATGGCGGTCCTCGGCGAGCTGGTTATTCGCGGATCCGGCAACGACTTTCGCCGTCAGCCGGCCGATCGTGTCATCATTGAGGATAGCCCCGAGCGCGCAGGGGGCAAATATATCCACGTTCTGATTATAGATCCGGTCGATGCCAACGGCTTTTGCCCCGAGCTTCTGCACGGCCTTCGCTACTGCCGCGTCGTTGGTGTCGGTGACAATCAGTTCGGCGCCCGCTTCCGCCAGAAGCTCGCACAGGGCATAACCGACGTGCCCCAAACCCTGAACGGCTACTTTCAAACCTGCAAGGCTATCTTTCTTGAAGCGGAACAGAACGGCGGCTTTGAGACCATGAAAAACACCCCAGGCGGTCGCTGGAGAGGGATCACCGCAATTGCCTTCACGGATTCCCGCAATATAGGGCGTCATCCGTCTCGCAATCTCAAGATCCTTGACGGACGTGCCGACATCTTCCGCCGCAATATAGGTTCCTCCCAGATGGTGAACGGCGCGACCAAAGGCTTCAAACAGTTCGGTTGTCTTGTCCTTTCGGGGGTTGGCTATAATTACCGATTTTCCGCCTCCAATATTGACGCCCGCGAGAGAGGATTTATAGGTCATGCCGCGGGATAGGCGAAGAACGTCGGCAATAGCGTCTTCTTCATTCTTGTAATCCCACATGCGGGTTCCGCCGAGGGCGGGCCCAAGGGTCGTGTCATGAACAGCAATAATTGCCTTCAATCCTGATTTTTCATCGTGAAAAAACAGAACCTCCTCATGATTATCAAATTCCTTTGCCGAAAAAACGGTCATTGCAAACCTTGAATATCGCTTCTGAAAGTAAAGTCCATATCTGTGATATTTTCCCTTCAAATGGGGAAATCAATTCAAATTTTACGGAAAATGCAAGTTCGCAGCATCCTTGCGTCCAGGTTCGCAAAAGAATGTGCAAAATTTCTGGTTGAATCACATGCACGCAATAAAAAAATTGGCGGAAACGGCAGGAATCTGCGCTCACTCCGACGCGGACGGTGATTCACAGACGGTTTGACTGCCGTAAAGTATCTGTAACGAAGTTGCCGATCTTCAGGCTGGCCGTTAATCCCGGACTTTCCATGCCGAACAGGTTGACAAGGCCCGGAACGCCGTGACGCCGTTCATCCAAGATGACAAAATCAGCCATGCTGTCGGTCGGGGATTGCACTTTCGGCCGGATGCCGGAATAGGCCGGAAGCAGGCTGCCGTCGGGCAGGGCCGGGAAATAGCAGCGGATGGCCTCGTAAAAGGCGAGCCCTCGCGCCGGGTCCACCTCGTAATCGATTTCATCAATCCATTCCTGATCCGGGCCGAAGCGGATCTGCCCCGCAATGTCGAGCGTGACATGAATGCCGAGGCTCGCGGTGTTGGGGACCGGATAGATCAGTCGGGAAAAAGGCGAGGGGGCGCTCATGGTGAAATAGCTGCCCTTGGTCAGATAGCGCGGCAGAATATGCTCTGGCGCGAGCCCAGCAATTTGAACGGCGACTTCCTGCGCGGAGAGCCCTGCGGAATTGATCAGGTTACGGCAGGCAAGATCCATTCCTTGCGCAGTCACGGTAAAGCCGTCCGCTGTTCTGGCCGCCCGCTGAAAAGCGGCATTACAGGCGATAGTGCCGCCGTGATCCTCGATTTCTCCGACATAGGCGAGCATCAACTGGTGACTGTCGATAATACCGGTTGAAGGGGAGAGGAGGGCCGCCGTGCAACGGAGCGCTGGCTCGAGCGTTTCGGCTGCCATTCTTGTCAGGAATTCGAGGTCATTGACGTTGTTCTGAGCGGCTTTTTCGGCCAGACCTTCCAGCGTTGAGATTTCAGCTTCTGTTGTTGCAACGATAAGCTTCCCGCACTGGCGGTGCGGGATGTGATGCGTCCGGCAGTAGTCATAGAGCAACTGCCGCCCCTCAACGCAGAAAAGAGCCTTCAGGCTGTTCCTGGGATAGTAGATCCCGGCATGGATAACCTCGCTGTTACGCGACGAGGTTTCGCTGCCAAAATGCGCCGCGCGCTCCAGAACCAGCACGTCACGCCCACCGACCGCCAGCGCACGGGCAATGGCAAGGCCGATAACACCCGCGCCGACAACGACATTTTCCACATCAAAGGACATTTTTTGTCCCTATCAGCTTTTGCATAAATCACAAAGGGTTGATTTTGACGGCACGTGCCGGGGGTTTAGACTTCTCTGCAAACCCGAAGCGCAGAACGGAGCAAGTCAATGGATCGTGACCCCAGGCCATGAAAAAATCACTTGCTGTCGCATTGCTGATTCTAATGGCCCTGCCTGTGTCCGGGCTGCCTGCGGCGGCCGATCCGGATTTCTGGTCCAGTGCCTGGCCAAGGACGGATTTCAGCAAAACCGAAATTCCCTATACCGAAATACAGTCCGGCGGCCCGCCGAAAGACGGTATTCCGGCAATCGACAATCCTCAGTTTGTCATGGTCCGGGACGCGACGCATCTGCGGCCGACGGAGCCGGTTATCGGCGTTGTCATTAACAACGAGGCCAAGGCTTATCCGCTGCAGGTTCTGATGTGGCACGAGATTGTCAATGACGTGGTTGGCGGTGTTCCGGTCACGGTCACATTCTGTCCGCTATGCAATTCATCCATTGTTTTTGACAGACGCATTCTGCACCCGGAAAAAGGCGAGATGCTGCTTGATTTTGGAACGACGGGCAAGCTCAGAAACTCGGATCTGGTCATGTACGACCGTCAGACGGAAAGCTGGTGGCAGCAGTTTCTCGGGCGGGCCATTGTTGGCGAACTGATCGGAACGGAGCTGAAAATGCTTCCGGTCAGAATCGAATCTTTCGCGAAATTCAGGGAAAGAATGCCAGACGGCCGTGTTCTTGTTCCGCAAGATGGTAGTTTTCGGCGATATGGCACAAACCCGTATCAGCAGTATGACAGCGCAGCACAGCCGTTTCTCTATAACGGTGTATTGCCCGAGTTTGTGGCGCCTCTCTCTCGTGTTGTAGTCGCGGAAGGCCAAGCCTGGGCGCTCGACTTTTTGCGGCGGGAAAAGCGGATCGAGACGGCGGATGGACTCATTGTCGAATGGGAGGAAGGGCAGAATTCCGCACTTGACGCGGTATTCATCGGAGAGGGAGTTGATATCGGAAATATAACGGTCCGGCGGAAGAAGGGAGAGATATATGAAGACGTTTTGTATAGCGTCGATTTTGCCTTCGCCCATCACGCCTTCCATCCCGACCAACCAATAATTTTCGAATAACCGGTAAAATCTGCACCCTGTCAACATTTCGTAAATTTACAGGGATTATCATGCTTGTCAGGATACGATGGCTGGTTTACTTAAATGATGCACCAAACATTGTGATACAGGTAAAATTGCGGCGGTGAGAATTGCTGGGAGCAAAAGTACGTGTCAAACGTGACGGTAACTGTAGAAGAATCAGCCCCCGATACTGATGAGCAGCCAACCCGGGCCCATATCATCGTGGTGGGCAATGCCAAGGGCGGATCGGGTAAGTCGACGACGGCCATGCATGTCATTGTCTCGTTGCTTACCATGGGTTTCAAAGTGGGTGCCATCGACCTCGACGGGAAACAGAAGACCCTGGGGCGGTATCTTGAAAACAGGCAGAATTTTATTGCCAAGAAAAAACTGCAGCTGCCGATGCCGTCGCTCAAAGTCATCGAGCCGAGCCCCAAGAAAAACATGGATGAAGCGCAAAGTGATGAACGGGCGCGATTCGTCGCGGCGCTTCAGGAGCTTGTCTATGACAACAATTTTGTCGTTGTCGATTGCCCCGGCGCCGACAGTTTCATCTCCAAACTGGGCCATTCCTTCGCTGATACGCTCCTCACTCCGATGAATGACAGCTTTATTGACCTGGACCTGCTGGCGACCGTGAACGCGACCAATCTCGAGATCGAGCGGCCGAGCTGGTACAGTGAAATGGTCTGGGAGCAGCGCAAACGCCGCGCGCTGATTGATAACCACAAGATCGACTGGGTGGTGATGCGCAACCGCCTGTCGCATACGGACGCCCATAACAAACGGCATATAGA
This sequence comes from Sneathiella sp., assembly GCA_021741195.1. Lineage (GTDB taxonomy): Bacteria > Pseudomonadota > Alphaproteobacteria > Sneathiellales > Sneathiellaceae > Sneathiella. The sequence continues at coordinate 20,139 of JAIOYL010000028.1, forward strand.
GAAAATTCTTGCCAAGCTGGCCTCCCGGATATCCTTCCGCTCGGCACCGGGTTTCGGCGAACGCGTTGTCTTTCGCGAACTTTTCCTGAAAGGCCTGACGATGCTTGATTTGAACAAGAAGGGCGTCGGCGTTAAAATGTCCATGAGTCATGTCGCGGCGCGCCATGAGTTGCGCCATTTGATCAAGTCGTTGAATTTGCCCGGGCTCGACGACAAAGTGGAAAAACTGTAACGCCACCTTGGAAATTGAGGTTCTGATTCTGGATGATGCAGACTGAGGAAGCCGCCATAGCCCTCTCGAAACTGGGGCATCCGATTCGCTTGCGGATCGTGCAATATCTGGTTCAGGCCGGTAAGGGCGGGTTGTCGGTGGGCGAAATTCAGTCACTTCTCGAAATTCCTGCGTCGACCCTGTCGCATCATATTTCCCATTTGCTGAGCGGCGGCATTATCCATCAGGAACGGCAAAGCCGGACGCTCCGGTGTTTTGCGAATTACGACAAGCTGAACGGACTTGTCGAGCTGCTGACGGATAAATGCTGCCTCGGCATCGATCCGGCCGCTATTACCCGCGCTCCGGAGGACGCTTAAATTCATTCCAGATAAATAATTCGATAATTATCGAAATAACAACTTGAACCTTTTTCCGGCGATGGTATATATGATTTTATTGTTTCGATAATTCTGGAAATAAAGATATGTCAATTAGTGAAGCCCTGCAAACCCTGTCCCGCAGCCGTTCGCCTCTCTTTCTTGTTCTGACCGATAAAGTGATTCTGGCCTGTGTTCTGATCGTTGCGCTTCTCGCCGCCGTCGATCCGGCAAATGTCGGCGACAGTCTGGATTTTCTGCTTAAGGCGGTTCTCGGCATGGCGCCGTTTTTTGTGATTGCCATTGGTCTGGCCGCCTATTTTTCAGCCACCGGCGCCGACGGACTGATCGCCAAGGCCTTTTCGGGATCTCCGGTTGCCGCCATCGTCGGCGCTTCCCTTGTCGGGGCACTGTCGCCCTTTTGCTCCTGCGGCGTGATCCCGCTTGTTGCGTCGCTTTTAACGGCGGGCGTGCCGCTCGCACCGGTCATGGCCTTCTGGATAGCCTCGCCGATCATGGATCCGCAGGTTTTTGTCCTAACTTCGGTCGGGATCGGGTTCGGCTTTGCCGTCGGTAAGGCCGTTATCGCGATTGTGCTCGGATTATTTGCCGGATTCTCCATATTCCTGCTGCAACGGCGCGGGTGGGTGCTTGATCCATTAAAGGCGGAGTTGAAGGGCTGCCGCAAGAAACTGGACCTGAGCGCGCCTGTCGAGGTTCACTGGAAATTCTGGAATGAGGAAGACCGCAGGCGGCAATTTATCACCTCCGGTCTGTCCAACGGCTGGCTGATCGGCCGCTGGTTGCTCCTGGCCTTCCTTCTGGAAAGCCTGATGGTGAGCTATATCCCTACAAGCTTTGTCGAGTCCCTCGTCGGGCAGGACAATCTCTTTGCTATTCCTCTCGCCGTTCTGATCGGTATTCCAAGTTATCTCAACAGCTTTGCGGCGATCCCGCTGATCAGCGGCCTGTTGGACCTGGGCATGTCACAAGGGGCAGCCATGGCCTTTATGACGGCAGGAGCAGTATCGTCCATCCCGGCCGCGATCGCCGTCTTCGGACTGGTCAAGAAGCCGATTTTTGCGACCTATTTATTCCTTGGAATCTCGGGATCGATATTCACGGGGCTGGCTTGGCAGCTTTTTAGCGGCATTTTCTGATTATTCGTGAAATTGCTTGAATATGGGGCCAAAAGCGTAATTTTGATGCGCTTTTGGCCTTTTTTGCGGCCTGACCGGCATAGCGGACCCCCGGGAGACAATTTTTTATCACGGCCAAATAATTGAAAATTAACCTTTCCTGCTTACGCTTTTCATCATGGCGATAAGTCTCTTTATTTTCCGCCGGGAAAATGCCGGGGCAATTCGTGGAAAAGGAGGAGCGTATGTTAAACTTTATTCACCTTACCAGGCATTCTATCGTCCGTGACGCTGGCATGCGCTCTGTCATTTCTTTTGGACTTGCAGTGCTCTTCTTCGCAGTGACGTTGGTTTCATTCCAAGTGACAGACGCATCCGCCCAAAGCGTGTGTTTTGAACGAACTGCACTCATCAAGCATTTGAGCGGAAAATTCGAAGAAGCACCGGTTGCGGCTGGCCTTGCCGCGAATGGAAGTGTGCTTGAAGTATTTACCAGCCCCGATGGGCTGACCTGGACAATCGTGCTTACCCAGCCGAACGGCGCAACCTGCGTGATGGCGTCCGGCGAATCCTGGACCGGATTGAACAAGCGGAAAAAAGGAAAAATGAGTTAGCCGTATATACATGCGTCAAGGAAGCGCGTGACGTAAAGTAGGCTTCGTGATGTATATGGTTAGGAGAGCCGGGCCTTTAACAGCCCGGCTCTTTTATTTTTATTTTCCACCCTTCGTTTGGCTGCGAATTTATGGCATGTTGCAAGAACACGGTCGGCGCTTAACGCTCATCGCCGGAAATGCAGTGTCGCAACGAAGAACGGCAGATAAACAAGGAAAAGAAAATGATCGGTTACATTACACTCGGAACGAATAATATCGACAAAGCAACTGAATTCTATGACGCCCTTCTCGGCGAAATGGGCGCGAAGCGCGTCGTTACCAGTGATCGCCTCAGAATGTGGAGCGTTGCGCGCGGTCAACCGATGCTGGCCGTCATCAAACCCTATGATGGCGAGCCGGCAACAGTTGGTAATGGAACGATGCCAGCGATCCTTGTCGACAGCGCCGACACCGTGACGAAGCTGCATGCCAAGGCGCTCGCTCTTGGTGGCACTGACGAGGGCGCGCCGGGTCCGCGGAGCGGCGGGAAGATGTTCTTCGGATATTGCCGCGACCTTGAAGGTCACAAACTCGCCTTTTACACGACGTTATAAGACCTCCGACGTCATTGCGTCAGAATGTCGGCGCCTCGACGTTGGCATTCAGGAGCGCTTGCTGCAGCTGAGATTTGAGGCGGGATAACCCTGCCTCATTTTTCGCTTCGCAGCGCGCGACAAGCACGGCTTGCGTATTGGAGGCCCGGAGGAGCCACCATCCGTCCTCCGTGTTGACGCGTACGCCGTCGATATCGGAATAATCCGCACCGGCCGCTTTAAGGGCTTTCTGGATGCGCGTGACCGCACCGAACTTCTCCTCGTCCGGGCAGGCAAACCTCAGTTCCGGGGTATTGATCATCTCGGGTAGATTGTCGCGCATTTTCTCAAGCGGGGCCGTCGTCTCGCCGAGGATATTAAGCAGCCGGAGCGCAACATAAAGCGCGTCGTCGAAGCCATAATAATGGTCATTGTAGAAAATATGGCCGCTCATCTCTCCGGCCAGCGGCGCATTCACTTCCTGCATTTTCGACTTGATCAGGGAATGGCCGGTGCGCCACATGATCGGGTTTCCGCCAAGGTCGCGGACGGCATCGAACAGGATCTGGCTCGCCTTTACGTCTGCGATGATTGAGGCGCCCGGGCTGTTTTTGAGGATTTCCTTGGAGAGGATCGCCAGTAGCTGGTCGCCCCAGAGAATGCGGCCCAATCCGTCGACCACGCCGATCCGGTCGCCGTCGCCATCAAAAGCAATACCAAGATCGGCGTTGACGCCTTTCACCGTGCGGATGAGGTCCTGCAGATTTTCCGCGACCGTCGGATCCGGATGATGGTTCGGGAAAGTCCCGTCAATCTCTTCGAAAAGGAGGACATGGCGGCCCGGAAGTTTCGCGACAACCTGCCGCAATGCTTCACCCGTGACACCGTTGCCGCAGTCCCACACGACCGACAGATCGCGGCCGGGTCTAAAGTCCTTCAGGATACGGGCGATATAGTCGGCCATCAGCGGTTTATCGATCAACTCGCCTTCGCCCTCTTCAAACTTGCCCGAGGCGCTGAGGATGCCGAGGTCCTGAATTTGCTTTCCGTAAAAGGATTTCCCGCCAAGCATCATCTTGAAGCCGTTATGGCTCGGCGGATTATGTGATCCTGTGATCATGATGCCGCCGCCGGCGTTGAGCGCGTATGTCGCATAGTAAAGCATCGGCGTCGGGCCCATACCGATATCGAACACATCGATACCGGTCGATGTCAGACCTTCTGTCAGCGCGGCTTTCATCCCTGGCGAAGTCTTGCGGCCATCGTAACCCACAGCCACATTCTTATGGCCTTGCTGTTTTAACAGCGTACCGAAAGCGCGGCCGATGGCCTTTGCATCCGCCTCGAACAGCGTTTCTCCAATGATCCCCCGGATATCATATTCCCTGAGAATCGTCGGATTAAACTGATAGTTGTTCATGTTTTCAACGCTTTCCTGATTCTGGCGCGACAGATTAAACAGGGCGCCCAATACTGGTGTAGGAAAAACCTTTGCTCTGCATATCATGGGGATCATAAATATTCCGTAAATCCACCATTACCGGCGTCTGCATCAGAGACTTGACGCGGTCCAGGTCGAGAGCGCGGAATTCGTTCCATTCGGTGATAATGACAAGTGCATCCGCGTCTTCCAGCGTGGCATAGGAATTTTCGCAGAATTTGACGCCGCTCAGCAATTTACGGGCCTCATCCATGCCTTCTGGGTCATAGGCATGCACCGTGGCGCCGTCCTTGACAAGTTCGGGCAGGATATCAAGGCTGGGGCTTTCCCGCATGTCGTCGGTGTTGGGCTTGAACGTCAAGCCGAGGACAGCAATTTTCTTACCCGCAACCGAGCCGCCACAGGCCGTTTTGATGCGGGTGGCCATCCGCTTTTTCCGCTTTTCGTTAATATCGATAACGGCTTCGACAATGCGAAGCGGTGCGCTGGCCTCGACCGAGGTTTCATAGAGAGCACGGGTGTCCTTTGGAAAGCAGGAACCGCCAAAGCCCGGGCCAGGATGCAGGAATTTACTGCCGATCCGTCCGTCAAGGCCGATACCCCGCGCGACATCATGGACATTGGCGCCGACCTTTTCGCATAAATCGGCGATTTCGTTAATAAAGGTGATTTTCGTCGCCAGGAAGGCGTTCCCCGCATATTTCGTGAGTTCGGCGCTTTCCACGCTGGTAAACACAATCGGTGTCTGAAAAAGCGAAAGAGGCCGGTAAATTGCCCGCATCACTTCCTGCGCCTTTGGCGCGGCCGTTCCGACAACGACGCGGTTGGGCCGCATAAAATCTTCGATGGCGGCACCTTCGCGCAGAAATTCCGGATTGGAGACCACGTCGTAATCCGCGTCAGGACGTGCCTTTTTAATAATATCCCTGACCTCTCGTCCGGTGCCGACAGGGACGGTGGATTTATTGACAATGACTGTATATCCATCAAGGGATGCGGCAATTTCTTCAGCTGCGGCATATACATAAGTCAGATCGGCCTGACCATCACCTCGGCGGCTGGGTGTACCAACCGCAATGAAGACGGCATCGGCACGGGACACCGCGTCCTTAAGATCCGTTTCGAACGTTAGAGTGCCGGCGCGCGCATTTTTTGCCACAAGATTATCCAGACCGGGTTCGAATATGGGGATTTGTCCCGCTTTCAGTCCTTCTATCTTGCTGACGTCCTTGTCGATACAGGTGACCTCATGCCCAAACTCTGAAAAACAGGTTCCGGACACTAATCCGACATATCCAGTGCCAATTACGGCAATGCGCATTTCTTTAACTCCGTCGACAGATCAGGTATTAGTATTTCGAAGAGCTTTCGCAAATTTTTTGACGATATCCTGAACATCGTCTCGCATATCGGTCCGGTTCAGCGCGAAGGCGATATTTGCCTCGAGAAAGCCAATTTTATCGCCGCAGTCGAACCGGGTGCCGTCAAATTTCATTCCGAAAAACGGGTCGCCGCCGATCAGGGAGGACAGGGCATCGGTCAGCTGGATTTCATTCCCGGCGCCTCGGCTCTGGTTTTCAAGCAGGGCGAAGATATTCGGCTCAAGTATATAGCGGCCAATCACGGCGAGATTGGACGGTGCGTCAGTAGGCTTTGGTTTTTCGACAAGCCCCATTATCTCGACCAGTTTCCCGTCTTCCTTGCCGGGGCTCAGGATGCCGTACCGTGACGTATGTTCCTTCGCCACCTCCATTACCGCCAGCATATTTCCGCCGCCAATCTTTTCCCGGGCCGCCGTCATCTGCGTAAGACAGGGCATATCGGCAAGAATAAGGTCGTCGGCCAGGATGACGGCGAAGGGTTCATCCCCGACCAGTCTTTTCGCACACCAGACAGCATGCCCAAGGCCGAGCGGTTCCTGCTGACGGATATAGGCGATGGTTCCGGCTTTCGGGACGCTGGCCTGCAATTCACGGAGAAGATCTTTTTTCTTCCGTTCGCTCAGGACGCTTTCAAGCTCGTAGGAGCGGTCGAAATGATCCTCGATGATTGTCTTGCCGCGGCCGGTAACGAAGATGAACTCCTCAATTCCGGCATCGCGCGCTTCCTCCACCGCATACTGGATAAGCGGCTTGTCGACGATGGGGAGCATTTCTTTCGGCATAGCCTTCGTGGCCGGCAGGAATCGTGTACCGAGACCACCGACCGGAAACACGGCTTTGCGTACTTTTTTTAACATGCCCGAATTTCTTTCCTGATTTTTTGCTGCGGGATTTATGGCATTGTGGCCGCCGCGAAGGCAAGCATTGATTTTCAGGTCTTGAGTAAAAAGTCCTTTGCTTCGTTGAGTTTGGCAGCCATGTAGTCGGATCCGTTATGGTCTGGATGGAATTTTTTCATCAGTCGCCGGTGGGCCGCCTTTATTTCGGCGACCGTTGCGTCGCTGTCCAGTTCGAGTATTTCGAATGCCTCCTGACGGGTCATCGGGCCGCCGCTTGACCGCGCACGGGTTTTCTGTTCCTTCGACCGAGTATCCTTTTCTTCCCCGAATTCCGGGCTTTCACCGAATTTACGCTCGATATAGGTATTGAGGATGGCCGTGGTTTGCTCATCCGCTGCGACTTCGTTGAGAAACTCCTGAAGTTGTGCGCGGGAAAGCGTTGAGAACGGCGCGCCGGCAAATCTTCCCTGCAGGATCACGCCATCCATTTCGCCGCTGTCATGGTTCAGCGTCGCCTGAAGCCAGTCTGTTTCAACATCGGATTTTTGCCCGGCGGAAGGACGGCTGCCGCCAAAGAAAGGTTTGTTGCGGAGAAAAAACAAAGCAGCCATGATGAGCGGCGGAGCGTAGACAAATCGCCCGGTCAGGATAAAGAAGCTGGCGAGCACCGAGAAAATAATGACCGCCGAAATCCGCAACCCCTTGATGATTTTCTTCGGATCCGTCGTGGCGAGGCTTTGGCCGCCGATAATCAAAGCGATTAGGACGGAAAGACCGATGATGAAATAAGCCAGCATATCCTGACGTTACTTGATTTGCTTGAGAAGCAAAAGCGTTTCGCCGCCGGTTTTTTTACTGAAATCCCGAAGCGCTTTCCGTCCCCCCGCCGCATAGGCGGCGACAGCACGCAGGAGATTGCGGAGCGTCGCGGCGCT
>JAIOYL010000201.1 GCA_021741195.1 Sneathiella sp.
GGATGACATTCTTAAGACCGGCGTTTTTGAAGAGGGGGAGGGCGTTCGTGCTGCGGTTGCCGGATTTGCAATGAACGAGATAGGTGGCGTTGGGGTCGAGCCCGGCGATGGCTTTGCCGAAATCCTTGCCATAGTAATCGATATTTACCGCGCCCTTGACATGTCCCTGCCGGAACTCCTCCGGCGTGCGGATGTCGAGGACGATGATCTCCGGTTTTTGCCCGATCAGGCTTTGCGCCCCGGCCGGGGACACATGACGGACGCCGCCATTTTCTGCGGCATTACTGGTCATATTAAATGACAGCAGGAATACCGCTGCGATGGCGGCAATAGCAAGACGGGCAGGGGACTGTTTCATGGTAACTTCCCGCGGACTTATACATGAAAGGACGAGCCGCAGCCGCAACGGCCTTTTTCGTTGGGATTTTCAAAGGTGAAGCGCGACTGCAGGCCTTCTTCAAGCCAGTCCATTTCCGTGCCCGCGACATATTGCACCGCGGCATGATCTATCAGCAGGGTGATATCGCTCGCCTTGACGACGGCATCGTCCGGCTTCTGGTCGGAGGCATAGTCCATGGTGTAGCTGAGCCCGTTGCAGCCGGTATTGGTGATACCAATGCGCAGGCCCAGTGATTCTCCGGTATTCTGGCTCAGCAGCGTTTTCACACGGGCCGCGGCCCGGTCGGTCAACGTCATGATTTGCATGTCACTCATATTTCACCTATCCATATGATATAAGAACGATCTCAAAACATTCCAAGGTCGAGCTTCGCCGCCTCGGACATATTATCAGGGTTCCAGGGCGGATCCCACAGAATTTCAACCTCGACATTCTTCACGCCCTCGACGGGCATAATGGCGTCGCGGACCCAGATCGGGATTTCCCCGGCGACGGGGCAGCCCGGCGCGGTCAGGGTCATGCCGATGAAGACATCGCCGTCCTCGGAGATATCAATCACATAGATCAGGCCGAGATCGAAGATATTGACCGGGATTTCCGGGTCATACACCTCGCGCAGCGCGGCGACGATCGGCTCTTCCAGCGGGGAGCCTGTTGTGCCTTCCTCAAAAGGGCCGGTCGCTACGGGGCGTTCAATTTTATCAATCGCTGTCATCGCTTACTCCGTCGAGATTTCCGGCTTGTCGTCCATGGCCGAACTCATGGCGTGCCAGGCAAGGGTCGCGCATTTGACGCGCATGGGGAATTCCTTTACCCCCGCCAGCATCATCAGCCGCTCGGTATCCTCACCGGCATCGAACTCATTTTCCTCGCCCTTCACCAGCTTCTGAAAGCCGTCAAAAATCTCCCGGGCTTCGCTCTCCGTCTTGCCCTTGATGATCTCGGTCATCATGGAGGCGGAGGCGAGCGAAATGGCGCAGCCCTTGCCCTCGAACGCCGCATCCTCGATGAGGCCGTTATGACCCATCTTGAGATAGACATTGACCGTATCGCCGCAGAGCGGGTTATAGCCATGGGCCTCGTGGTTCGCATCCGCAGGGTGGCGGAAATTGCGGGGCCGCTTCGAATGATCGAGGATCACTTCCTGGTAAAGCTCGCGTAAATCGTCCATCATCAGCCGAAAATCTCCTGTACCGATCTTACCGCCGCGACGAGAGCGTCGACATCGGCGCGGTTGTTGTAAAGCGCGAAGGAAGCGCGCGCCGTTGCCGCCACGTCGAAATGGTCCATCAAGGGCTGGGCACAGTGATGACCGACCCGGATGGCGACGCCGCCGCGATCGACGATGGTGCCGATGTCATGCGGATGTACGCCGTCCAGCGTGAAGGAAATGATCGCCGCCTTATGCTTTGCCTGACCAATGATCCGCAAGCTGTTGATTTGCTTAAGCTGCTCCGTGGCATAGGCGAGCAGCATCTGCTCATGGGCGCCAATCCTGTCGAACCCGATATTGTTCACATAATCGATGGCCGCGCCAAGGCCGATGGCCTGAACGATGGGCGGCGTGCCCGCCTCGAACTTGGCATGACCCTTGGCAAAGGTTGTCTTTTCGAAGGTCACACGTTCGATCATGTCGCCGCCGGCCAGGAACGGCGGCATTTTATCGAGCAGTTCCGCCTTGCCGTAAAGTACGCCAATACCTGTCGGACCGAATACCTTGTGGCCGGTAAAGACGTAGAAATCCGCACCGAGGCTCTGTACATCGATTTTCATATGCGGCGCGGCCTGGGAGCCGTCGATCAGCACCACCGCGCCTGCATCATGGGCCGCATCGATGATTTCCCGCACGGGCGTGATCGTGCCGATGGCGTTGGAGATATGGGTGACGGCGACGATCTTGGTCTTCGGCCCCAGCATGCCGTAATAGGCATCAAGCATAAACTCGCCATGTTCATCGATGGGAACCGCCTTGACAACCGCGCCCGTCTTCTCGGCGATCAGCTGCCAGGGGACGATATTTGAATGATGCTCCAGCGTTGAGAGGAGTATTTCATCGCCCGGCTTCAAATTCGCCCAGCCGTAGCTGTATGCCACCAGATTGATGCTCTCGGTCGCATTCTTGGTGAAGATGACCTCCTCGATGCTCGCCGCATTGAGATGAGCGCTGACGATCTCGCGCGCGCCTTCATAAAGCTCGGTCGAGACCTGGCTGAGATAATGCACCCCGCGATGGACATTGGCATAGGTTTCCAGATACGCCTTTTCCATGGTGTCGATCACCACCTGCGGCTTTTGCGCCGAAGCGCCGCTATCCATAAAGGCAAGGGGTTTGCCATGCACTTCCCGCGAAAAAATCGGGAAATCCCGGCGGATTTTCTCAACGTCATAGGTTGTCATGTCATTCATGGCCTATACCTCGTCCATCCAGCGGGCGGTAACATTCGCAAAATAGCCGCGCACCGTCTCACTGGAAATCTCTTCCAGCACATCGGCGAGAAAGGCGTCGATCAGCATCTTGCGGGCTGACTTCGCATCGATCCCGCGCGACTGCAGGTAAAAGAACGCATCCTCGTCAAGCTCGCCGCTTGAGGCCCCATGGCTGCATTTGACATCGTCCGCATGGATTTCAAGCTCCGGCTTGACCGCGACCGACGCCCGGTCGGATAAGAGCAGCGCCCGGCTCAACTGGTCGCCGCTTACTTTTTGCGCATCCTTGACGATCTGGATCTTGCCCTGGAAGACACCTTGCGCATCCTCATCGAGAATGCCCTTGTAGACCTGGCGGCTGTCATTTTCCGGTACCAGATGGCGGGTGATCGTGGTGGTATCGCAATGCTGCGCGCCTCGCATCAGATAGGCGCCATTGAGAAGGGTCAAGGCCTTGCCGCCGGTAATGCGGGTGGTGAGCTCGTTCCGGCTCAGCCGCGCGCCTGTGGACAGGCTGAAATTCTCATATGTTGCGCCCGCCGGAACCTCGCAATCCGTGTTGGCGAGATGAAAGGCCGTATTGCTTTCCACCTGCAGCTTGTAATGATTGAGCCGTGCAGCCTCGCCAAGCGAAATTTCCGTCACCGGATTGGCGAAATAGGCATGACCGTCGCTTCCCAGATGCTCCTCAAGGAGGGTCACTGTCGCCTTTTTCCCAAGGCGGATGACGTTCCGCATATGACGGGCGTTGTTTGCCGTTCCAGCGGTGCTGACAAAGCGGATCAGGATCGGCGTTTCAGAAGCGATGCCTTCTTCGGCAATGAGCACAAAGCCATCTTCCATAAAGGCGGTATTCAGCGCAACCACGGCGCGGCTGTCATTGGCATCAACGTCCAGCAGGGTGCTGTTGCCGGCATCGATCTCGGCCGCGAAGGACGTCAGTTTGAGTCCTTCGGGAAGCTTATCACGCGTGCTGTCAGCTTGAGAGAACCGGCCATTGATAAAGGTCATCACATGCGGCGTGTCGAATTCCGCCGTGGGAATGGCGGATGTCGCAGGCGTTTCCGCGGCCTCGATCCCCTTGGTGAGCGGAGAGAGATTGGTGAAGCGCCATTCCTCGACTTTCCGGCCCGGGAAATCAAGCGCGGCAAAACGGGCAAGACCGTTCGCGCGGAGCGACGTCACCGCCGGGCTCGCGTGACCGGGCAGGGAATTCCGTGCGGTCTCGAAACGTTCAAGGTAAGTCTGAGCTAAAGGCGTCAAGTTTTTCATATTACTCATCAATCTCCGATTATGCCGCGCTGAGCGCCACATAGCCTTTTTCTTCCAGTTCCAGCGCGAGGCTCTTGTCGCCGGATTTGACGATTTTCCCGTCCGCTAGCACATGGACGAAATCCGGGATGATATAGTCGAGCAACCGCTGGTAATGGGTGATGATCAGCCCGGCGCGTTTCGGGCTCCGGAGCCGGTTTATGCCGTCCGCCGCAATTTTAAGCGCGTCGATATCAAGGCCGCTGTCGGTCTCGTCAAGCAGCATCAGGTCGGGCTCCAGCAGGGCCATCTGCAACACTTCGTTGCGCTTCTTCTCGCCGCCGGAAAAGCCGACATTGACGGCGCGTTTCAGCATATCGTCGTTGATGCCGAGCTCTTTCGTTTTCTCGCGCACGAGTTTCAGGAACTCCATGGCGTCAACCTCGCGCTCGCCGCGGAATTTCCGTTGCGCGTTATAGGCGGTTTTCAGGAAAGTCGCCGAGGCGACGCCCGGAATTTCCACCGGATACTGGAAGGCGAGGAATATCCCGTGGCAGGCCCGCTCGTCCGGCGAGAGCGCCAGCAGGTTTTCGCCCTTGTAGAGGACCTCGCCCTCGGTCACCTCATAGCCGTCGCGCCCCGCAAGCACATAGGAAAGCGTGCTCTTGCCAGCGCCATTCGGGCCCATGATCGCATGAATCTCGCCCGCATTGATGGTGAGATTGATGCCCTTGAGGATTTCCTTGCCGCCAACCGTGGCATGTAAGTTCTTGATTTCCAACATAACTTTATCTTTCCTTAGCCGACGCTGCCTTCAAGGCTGATGCCGACGAGTTTCTGGGCTTCCACCGCGAATTCCATGGGGAGTTTCTGCAAGACTTCCTTGCAGAAGCCGTTGACGATGAGCGCCATGCTCTCTTCTTCCGAGAGGCCGCGCTGCTGGCAATAGAAAAGCTGCTCCTCGCTGACCTTCGAGGTGGTCGCCTCATGCTCGATCTTGGCGGTGCGGCTCTGGTTCTCGATATAGGGCACCGTATGGGCGCCGCATTTATCGCCAATGAGAAGGCTGTCGCAGACCGTGTGGTTGCGCGCATTCTCGGCTTTCCGTCCCATACGGACAAGCCCGCGATAGGTATTCTGCGCGCGTCCAGCCGATATCCCCTTGGAGATAATCGTGCTCGAGGTGTTCTTGCCCAAATGGATCATCTTGGTGCCGGTATCGGCCTGCTGCATATTATTGGTGATGGCGATGGAATAGAACTCCCCGACCGAATTGTCGCCCTGCAGGATGCAGGAGGGATATTTCCAGGTGATCGCCGAGCCCGTCTCGACCTGCGTCCAGGAGACCTTGGCATTCTCGCCGCGGCAGGCGGCGCGTTTTGTCACGAAGTTATAGATGCCGCCGACGCCGTTCTCGTCGCCCGGATACCAGTTCTGCACCGTCGAATATTTGATCTCGGCATCCTTCATGATGATCAGCTCGACCACGGCGGCGTGAAGCTGGTTCTCGTCGCGCATCGGCGCCGTGCAGCCCTCCAGATAGCTCACATAGCTCTCATCCTCGGCGATGATCAGCGTCCGCTCGAACTGGCCGGTCTGGGCGGCATTGATGCGGAAATAGGTGGAAAGTTCCATCGGGCAGCGCACGCCCTTCGGGATGTAGCAGAACGACCCATCGGTGAAGACCGCGGAGTTGAGCGCCGCATAGTAGTTATCCGTATAGGGCACGACCGAGCCCATGTATTTCTGCACCAGATCGGGATGATCGCGCACGGC
>JAIOYL010000029.1 GCA_021741195.1 Sneathiella sp.
AGATCCTCCCGAACGGAAACCTGGTCATCGTTGGCCGACAGGAAGCCCGGGTGAATTTCGAGAGCCGCGATCTCTCGGACCCCGGTGTTGTCCGGCCCGAGGATATTACCTCCTCGAACACGATTGAATCTTCGAAAATTGCCGAAGCCCGCATCGCCTATGGTGGACGGGGTCATCTGACCGATGTCCAGCAGGGACGCTACGGACAACAGTTGTTCGACATCATCTTCCCCTTCTAAGAGGAAGCGCCACGAAAAAAGCCGGTCCAGGATTGGGCCGGCTTTTTTATGTCTTTATCTATCGAGACTGTTTAGTCGTCGCGGTAGCTTTTTTCCCGCCGTTCGTGCCTCTCCTGTGCTTCCAGGCTCAACGTCGCGACCGGCCGTGCTTCCAGCCGTTTCAACGAAATCGGCTCACCTGTTTCATCACAGTAGCCATATTGGCCATCATTGATCCGACGGAGCGCCGCATCGATCTTGCCGATCAGCTTGCGTTGTCTGTCGCGAGTCCGAAGTTCCAGCGCCCGCTCGGACTCGGTCGACGCACGATCGGCAATGTCCGGCTCTTTTACGGTTTCTTCCTGCAAATTGGCAATCGTCTGATTAGCGTCTTCGAGGATCTCGTTCCGCCACTTCAAAAGCTTCGCCCGGAAATATTCCTGCTGCCGTGGATTCATGAATGGCTCGTCTTCCGACGGCCTGTATTCTTCAGGAATTTGAACGTTCATCAAGCAACTCCAGTTCCTACACTCCAAGGGTACCCAAAAATTAACGGCCATAATTATAAGATCGGGCCACTATTAGCAACAGCCTATTCCATGATGTGCTGATATTTATGAAGTTTGGATGAAATTCAAGAGGTTAAAGAACCATATTCAGCGAAGGCGCAGCGCCAAACCACTGCTAATAGCCAAATTTTGCCAGCTCGACGGCGGCCCGGACCTCAATGTCCCTGACAATTTCGGCAAGTTTCGGATCGGCGCCACTGATTTTATAGGCGGACAGCGTTTCCTGCAATTGCAGCAGTTTCTGCGCAGAGAGATTCCCGGCCAGCAGACCATGACGAATGGCGTCCAATTTCTCCAGCAGATCCTCGCCCTTGGCCACGGCCTTCTTGTTTTCGCGGCTTGAATCGCTATCAACACCCTGCAACGCCATGAGGGCATCTATGGAGCCTATCGGGGAAGAGGAAGCCACACCACCGGAAGACGCGGTTTCGACAGGATCGCTGTCCACCGAAAATTTCGCACCCGATTTCCCGGATGCCTTAGCGCCTTTGCTGCCGGAAGCCGAACTTGTCCGGCCTGGTCCGCCCACTTTCATATTGAACTCAATCGCTCCATGTTCCTGATGGCGGGTTGGCCCGCCACAACCTATTGTCGGGGGTCATTCTTTCCCGGTCAAGTGGAAGATATTGCCCATTTTCGGGATACTGTCTGGATATATCAAATAATTTTGTTATATTTCAATAGCTTACACTCAAATAAACTTGGCACGGTTTTCGCTTCTCTTTTGTCAGAAATAGAAGATTTTTTGAATTCTTGAGACGGAACTGACGAATGCGCTTAAAATTAGTCCAGCAAGTTGCGAAGCATCTGACGCCGGGAAAATACTTTTTCTCCGCCCTGTTCTTGGGGTTGACCCTGTTTTTCGGAACGATTGATGCGGTGAGCGCGGCATCGCGGGTCAAGGATATTGCGGATTTCGAAGGAATACGGGACAATATACTCGTCGGGTACGGTCTTGTGGTCGGTTTGAACGGAACCGGCGACTCCCTCGCCAATTCTCCTTTCACTGAGCAGAGTCTGGAATCCATGCTGGAACGGCTTGGCGTCAATACCAGCGGTGAAACCCTGAAGACCAAGAATGTCGCGGCGGTTATTGTGACGGCGACGCTGCCCCCTTTTCAGCGTCAGGGCACGAAGATCGATATTGTTGTCAGTTCCCTTGGCGATTCAACGAACCTGATGGGCGGAACCCTCGTCGTCACACCCCTGATGGCAGCTGATGGCGAAGTCTATGCAGTGGCGCAAGGCACCTTGACAGTCGCCGGTTTTGCCGTTGGCGGCGCAGCAGAATCCATTGTACGGGGCGTTCCCACGACAGCTCGCATCGTCAACGGAGCAATCGTCGAGCGTGAACTCGGTTTCGATCTTGCAACACTGACCAGCTTGCGTATCTCGCTTCGAAACCCGGATCTGACAACGTCACGCCGGATCGCAACGGCAATCAACGACTATATCGGGAAACCCGTCGCCGAACCCTCTGATCCCTCGACGGTCGTTCTTAATCTTGAAGGTAGCAAACGTGATAACATGATTGAGCTGCTGGCCGATATTGAACAGCTCATGGTCAATCCGGACCAGGTCGCCCGCGTCGTCATCGACGAACAATCCGGCATTATTGTCATCGGTAGCGAAGTCAAGGTGGATACGGTGGCGATCGCGCAGGGCAACCTGACGGTCCGCATCACCGAGACGCCGCAAGTCTCGCAGCCTGCGCCCTTCTCCGAAAAAGGTGATACCGTCGTCGTCCCGCGCACTGACATTCAGGTGTCCGATGACAGCGACAAGAAGCTCGCGATCCTTAAAAAGGGTGTGCGGCTCCAGGATCTTGTGGATGGCCTGAATGCCCTTGGCATCGGCCCACGTGACATGATTTCAATTCTTCAGGCAATCAAGGCCGCAGGCGCCCTGCAGGCAGATATCGAGTTAATGTAATGACTGACATTCAATCCCCTGCCCCCAAATTTTTGGTTCAACAGACTGCCTCAACGGTCAAGGCCAACGCGCAATCGGTGGATAAAGCCAAGGAAGCGGCAGCGCAATTCGAAGCCTTTTTCCTGAGCCAGGTTCTCAATTCGATGTCCTCGGGGTTGAAGACCGACGATGCCTTCGGCGGCGGCGAATCCGAGAAAATGTTCCGTTCCATGCTGAACGAGGAATATGCGAAAAACATGAGCCGTAACAACAGCGTCGGTATAGCCGATGCCGTATTCAAGGAAATGCTGAAAATGCAGGAGGTGGAATAGATGACCGGACAGACTCCCGACGCCGCAAAATTGATGTCTCCTGCCGCTCTCGGCCAGGTGATTTCAAGGCTCAGTGATATACTCAAGGAAGAAAACATCCTGCTCAGCGACAATAATCCCAAGTCCTTTTCCGCAAGTCTCGCCGAAAAGACGCGTCTTGTCGCCATTTACAACCAGCAAATGTCCCTGATCAAAAAGAACCCGGAAACCTACAGGGCCTATCCAAAAGCCGATATCGACTCCTTAAAGAAAATCAGCGAGGTTTTCTACGCGGTCCTGGATACTCATTTCCGGAAACTATCCACTGTCAAGACGGTGACCGAGGGATTGGTCAAATCCGTCGCCGACGAAATCGCGAAAAAGAAGGCGCCGCCACGCGCCTATAATTCACTTGCGGCGATCTCGAATCCGCTGGCCAACAAGAACACCCGCGCCGTCAATGGGGCGATTGTCATTAATCAGGTGGTATGAGGAAGTAGGAAGGTTTTTTCAGACGCGTCAGACTTTATCGTTGACGGCGAGGCCCTGTAATTCACGGTAAAAGGCGACACGGCGCAAAACATAGTCCCCCGGAAACTGTTTCAGGACTTCCTTTGTTTCGCGGTGAATCAGCCGGTAAACATAACGGCCGCTGTCATCATCCTTGTCGATGGAAAATCTGCCGGCCGGATAGTTTGAATCCATAAAGAAAGGCCCGATCGCCTGCTCGGCCCGTTTTACCGGATCGGTAATTTCCGTATCCTTTTCCGAAGGTTCGGTAAAGTCATACGCTGCAGATTCGACGGCATCATTCTTCTGCGAAGCGGAGTCTGATTTGGGCTTCGAATGAAACATGTCTTGTTTTGAAATCGGGGCTACGTCCATTACGCAACTCCTCTCCTTGCTTTCAAATTAAGGTTATCTGCAATATGCGGTATACCGCTACACTTCAAGGTAGCCAAAAATTACTAACAAATCCTTAATGACACCGCGAGAAGCCCCCTGCCCGCCGGGCGAAAAGCTTCCCGAAGTATAAATAAGGTCATTGATAATCTATCCGGAGATGTTTATCGATCGCCGAACTTGCGAAACGGATACAGTGTTTACTGGGCGCCGTACTGTATGTAATCCGTCCAGATACGCTCTATCTGGCGCAGTGATTTACGGGTCGAGGCAATATCCGGGGCAGGATTTGACCTAGCCAAAAGATCTGACTGCTTTACTTCAAGGTCGGCAAGCTTCGACACCATATCCAGTCCCTTTTCAGAGAGCCTGATCATCGTTGCGCGGCGATCGCGTTCAGATTTTTCCTGAACAAGATAGCCCAATTCCACCAGCTTTTTCAGGTTATAGGACGCGTTCGACCCCTGGTAATAACCCCGTGACATCAATTCGCGCACGTTGATTTCTTCTTCACCGATATTGGCAAGCAGCATCGCCTGAACGGCATTGATATCGGTAATGTCCATAAGATTTAATTCGGTTCTCAAAACGTCCAGAAAACGGCGATGCAGCCGCTCAATCAGCCTGGTCAGTTCATGATAATCTTCTGTCACAGCGTTTCCTTATACTACCGGTTATGCTCGTTTTTCGAAAAATTAAAACCTTTAGATTCTCTGAGTATTCTGCCCAGACATTCTTAAAGAATTGTAAAACATTGAAAATTCTTCTTTCATTGTCCGAAAAACCCTCTGTAATTCCAAAAAATACCCCGGATTTTATCCGTTTTTTCGGCAAATCGACTAAACTGCCGTTTGGATGTCAACCTGAGCCAAGCGTCAAACGGCAGAATGATGGCCACAAAGTTTGGGCAGGATTATGTTCCAGCGTAATAAAATTATCTGTGGTATTCGCCGACAATTAACCGGAATTTAATGTCGATATAGAATATTTGGACGGTTA
The DNA here is from genome assembly GCA_021741195.1 of Sneathiella sp. Lineage (GTDB taxonomy): Bacteria > Pseudomonadota > Alphaproteobacteria > Sneathiellales > Sneathiellaceae > Sneathiella. The sequence continues at coordinate 4,912 of JAIOYL010000029.1, forward strand.
GGATTGTGGCAAGTACATAATGGCCGCGCGGAAAACGGCTGTTTAATCCCGGACATATGTGACTGTCCAAACAAGCGGAAAGATGATGGCACCAAGTCAAAATGATGAACTCGCTCTGTTAATTGCACTGTCCAAGGACAGCAGCAAGCGTGGACGGCGTCAGCTCTTCAATAACATCAGTGATCTGTTCCTGCATGAGGAGGAACGCCTGAGCGAGCAGGAGCACGCGCTCGTCATCAGTATCCTGACAAAACTGCTTTCCGAAATTGAAACGACCCTGCGGCAAAACCTGGCGGAGGAGCTCGCTGGGCTTGACGCGGTACCGCACGGCCTGATCACGTTGCTGGCCAATGATGAAATTGATGTGGCGCGGCCGATCCTGTTCAAGAGCCACCTTCTCGCGGAGCCTGACCTGATCGAGATCATTCAGAACCGCAGCAAGGAACACCTCCTCGCCATTGCCGAGCGTGACGATCTCAATGCGACCCTAACCGACCTTCTGATCAACTATGGCGACGAAGATGTCGTCTCCAATCTAATTGAAAACGGCGACGCAAAAATTTCGCGGGCGAGCATGGAATTTCTGGTCGAGGAATCCAAGCGGATCGACCGCTTTCAGGAGCCCCTCATTGCCCGCCACGATATTCCTGCCGATCTCGCCCACAAGATGTTCTGGTGGGTCTCGGCCGCACTGCGCCGGCATATTCTGGAAAATTTCGAGATCGACGAACTGGAACTGAACGAGAAGATCGCCGCCGCCGCCAAGACTGAATACCGTTATGATGTTCCGGCGAAAAGCTCGCATGCGGACAAACTTATATCGGAACTGGCGAAACGCAATGAACTGACGGAGCGCTTCCTGGTCCAGGCCCTGCGCAGCAAGCAGATCCGCCTGTTCCTGACCGGGCTTGCAGAGCTTTCTGGACTGGACTACCTCAAAATCAGCCGTTTTATTTACGACCCCAATGCAGAAGCGCTCATCGTTGTCCTCAAGGCGCTCGAATTCAGCCGCAATTCTTTTTCCGCGGTTTATCTGCTGACACGCAACATTTCGGTGAGCAAAAAGACAAAAAATACGACCCGGCCAGAAGAAGTTGAGATTATTATGAAATTTTATGATAAACTTTCAACAAAGAATGCGAAGGTGACTTTGCGTTTCTGGCAGTTGGAGCGTGACTATTTGGAAATGATCGAGAAACTCGACGAAGACCTTGATGATGATCGGGTGTATCTGTGATTTCCGCTGGTCCGGTAAAGCAGTATCAGGGGACATGTGAAACCGCATGTGATTGAGTAAATGACTGAACGGGGGCAAGGAAGCGTCGTGTCGCTTCACTCTGATGTTAAAAACACCAGCGGCTCGGGAAATTCGTCGATGCAAAGCATCGTAAGTCGTGAGTTTTTCGATGCTGTGTTTGAGCAGGCGCAACCAATGTATATCGCGCGGCCAGACGGCACCGTCATTTATGTAAATGAGGGATACAAGGAACATTTCCGCCCCGGCACCGCCCAGCGCGTCGATGACAAAATCCTGCCCAGCCTTTCTTCCGACCATCTCGAATTTGTCCATCATGTCGCTGAATCGAAAGAAACGGAAATCCGGCAGGTCTCTCTTCGCAACGGCAAGGAAATCGAATATTTCCTGTCCCGCCATTTTCCCATTTTCGATGATGACAATCAGTTGATCGCGGTCGGCGGGAGCTTTATCAATTCGACCCGGCAGGTTAATGCAGAAGTCAAACTGAAGCAGGAAAAGCGCCGGTTTCTGGATATAACGCGAGCCGCATCCGACTGGATCTGGGAAACAGACGCCGAAGGCAGGCTCACCTTCGTCTCCGATCGCGTCGTCCAGGCTGTGGGATTGCCGCCCATGCTCCTCAAGGGCAAAAAATTCTCCGAACTCGGGGTGTTCAAGCCGGAAAAGGATGGCGGCAACAAGGCGGAACATGCCATTGAACGGCATGTCCCCTTCCGCTCGGTTCCACTTGAGATACAGGACACAAGCGGCGACTACAAGATATTCAATATTTCAGGCGTCCCGGTATTTAACGATAAAGGACGCTTCACCGGGTACCGTGGGACCAGTGATGACATTACCGCGCGCCTGCTCGCCGAAGACGAGGCACTGTCTTCCAAGGCTGACCTTGAGCGCGCCATCAATGAAATCACCAAGAAAAATATCCAGCTTGAAATGACGGCCAAGAAGGCGCTGGAATCGGCGAAGGCAAAAAATACCTTCCTCGCCAATATGAGTCATGAGCTGCGTACGCCATTGAATGCGATCATCGGCTTTGCCGAGGTCATCGGGCTGGAGACATTTGGCCCGATCAGTGAAAAGTACCGCGAGTATGTGGGAGATATCCTGAATTCCGGCAAGCATCTTTTGAGCCTGATCGAGGATATCCTCGATATCGCCCGGATTGAAAGCGACAAGATCCCAATCGAGATTGTCAGCACACCACTCAAGAATATGGTGGCGGACGCCTATGTTCTGGTTCAGGCCCATGCCAAGAAAAAAGGCCTGGAAATGATCGGCATGCGGATTGACGAGGAAATCATTCTCGCCGTTGATCCTACACGGTGCCTTCAGATCCTCGTCAATATCATCGGCAATGCGGTCAAGTTCACGCCGAACGGCGGCAAGATCGGCGTCGAGTATGAAGTCATTGATGATACGTTCGTCGACATCACCGTCTGGGATACCGGACCCGGCATCGCCGAGGAGGATCAGGAAAAGATTTTCGAGGCGTTCAAACAGGCCCATGAAGGTGTTTACAGCCGCGGTACAGACGGTGTCGGCCTCGGCCTGACCCTCTCGCTCAAGCTGGCGAAACTGATGGGTGGCAACATTACGGTCCAAAGCAGCCTGTCAGATGGCAGCCGGTTTAAAATCAGACTGCCGTTGGCCCATTAAAATACAATAGCCTATCAATTTCTCGTATAAGTTTCCCCTTCAGGTTAATACTTTTTTAACATTGAATTTTTACACTCTGCCAAAGACAGTTTTTCTACTTTGGACAATGACATAGTGACAATTGGCGGCCAGGAAAATATTGACGAAATAAAGGTTCTTGTTGGACTGGCCGAAAACAAAAAACCGGCACAACGCGAATTTCTTTTTAAAAAGATAACTGATTTTCTGGTGAATGATGACCACTCCTTCACCGAAGCGGAAAAGGAGATCATGGGCGACATCATTTGCCGGATAACAAATGATGTTGAAAAATCCATTCGCACCCATTTCGCCAAAAGGCTTGCCCGGAAACCGGACGTGCCCAAGGCCCTGATGGTCTTTCTTGCCAATGATGATATTGAGGTCGCCCTGCCGATCCTGAAGGACTGCGGACTTCTGTCAGAGCCCGACCTCCTGAATATCGTCAAGCACCGCTCTACCCAGCACCGGCTTGCCATCGCCGCGCGTGAAAATATCAGTGAGAATGTCTGCACGGCGCTTTGCAAGATCAATAACCCGGACGTTACAATCCGGCTTCTTGAAAATCACAGCGCCCAGATGCCCCTGCTGATGTTGACCTATCTCGGCGAACAGTCTGAATTCATTCCCGAATATCAACGCCCGCTACTGGAGCGCCCGTTTCTTCCGAAACCGATCGCCGAGAAGATGTACCGCTGGGTTTCGGTATCACTGCGCGAATATATCGTTGAAAATTTCAAGGTGGATGCGCGTTCCCTCGAAATCGACATCGCGGATCGCGAGCAAACCATCAATCCGATTTCGAATGAGAGCGATCCTTCTTTCCGGCTTGTGGAAAAGCTCTATACGTCGGGCGAACTCAGCGCCCGGTTCATGATCAAGTCACTGCATCAGGGCGAAGTGGACCTGTTTGAATTTGCCTTCGCCAAATTGCTCGGGGTGGATATCGAAGAAATCCGGTATATTGTCTATGCCGAAAACCCGGAAATTCTGGCCGTTGCCTGCCGTGCCCTGAAAATAGACCGCGTGATCTTTAAGACGATTTACGATCTGACCTCCTCAATCCGGAACAAAGGCGCCTCTATCCTGTCGCCGGCAAAGTCAGTCCCCATGGATTTTTATGACTTGCTGACGGAAGACGCCGCGAAAGCAGCTCTGCAGAACAAGGATTTTATGACCGGAAAGATCAAATACGCCGAGACAAGCTAGGCGCAGTGCAAAACTCCTTTTCCTTCGCAGCTTGCAAATCATTTTTAAAAATATATCATCATTGGAATAATTACCCGTCCCCTTAAACTGGAACAGTGACGTGATTGATCCATTTGGCAGAAGAATAGACTATCTTCGGGTGTCCGTGACCGACAGATGCGATTTCCGCTGCAAATACTGCATGTCGGAAAACATGACCTTTCTTCCCAAAAAGGACGTGCTGAGCCTTGAGGAACTTGAGCTTGTTTCCGCCGCCTTTATCCGCAAGGGCGTTCGCAAGATACGGATCACCGGCGGGGAGCCGCTGGTCCGCAAGGGCATCATGGAATTGTTCCGGAATTTGGGACTGTACATCAAGAGCGGTGAGCTTGATGAACTGACCCTGACCACCAACGGCAGCCAGCTCGAGAAATATGCAGGCGAGCTCTATGACGCGGGCGTGCGGCGACTCAACGTTTCTCTCGATACGCTCGATCCCTACCGGTTCCAGGATATCACCCGCTGGGGTAATTTCGAAAAAGTCAGGGCAGGCATCCGGGCGGCAAAAGAGGCGGGTCTTAAAATCAAAATCAATACGGTCGCGCTGAAAGGCTTTAACGACCATGAATTCAATGACTTGATCAAATGGACCGGCGAAGAGGGCATGGATATCACCTTTATCGAAACCATGCCGATGGGCGCCATCGATGAACATCGCTCGGACCAGTATCTGCCGCTCTCGGAGGTCAAGAAAGAGTTTTCGGCAAGCTGGACGTTGACGCCCTCACAATACAGAACCGGCGGCCCCTCGGACTATTTCGATATCAAAGAGACAGGCGGCCGGGTCGGGTTTATCACCCCCCTCAGCCATAATTTCTGCGAAAGCTGCAACCGTGTCCGCCTGACCTGCACGGGAATGCTCTATATGTGCCTCGGGCAGCAGGACAGCGCCGACCTCAAGGCCGTCCTCCGTGGACAGAATGGCTTCGCCGCGCTTGATGCGGCAATTGACGAGGCGATTGGCCGCAAGCCCAAGGGACATGATTTTGTCATCGACCGCAAGTCCGACGACCGGCCGGCGGTTCCGCGCCATATGAGCGTGACGGGCGGCTGAGCGAGGATGAATATCTATTTTACGGCGAGTGAGACAGAAGACGCCCAGATCGCTTTGAAAAAACTTATTGACCGGTACGGCCAGGTTCCACTTGGGAACGCGGAAATCGTCGTCGCCCTCGGTGGGGACGGCTTCATGCTGGAAACCATGCATGCCTTCATGACGTCAAATCTGCCGATTTACGGCATGAACAAGGGAACGATAGGCTTCCTGCTGAATTCCTACCGCGAAGAGGGGCTGGTCGAACGACTTAGAGCGGGAGAAATTACTGAATTACATCCCTTGAAGATGACCGCCGTGGATATGCATGGACAGGAATTTGAAGCGCTTGCCATCAATGAGGTCTCCCTGCTTCGCGAGAGCCGCCAGACGGCGAAGATCCAGATTACTATTGATGGCCACGTCAAGGTGAAGGAACTGACCTGCGACGGTGTTCTGGTCGCGACACCCGCGGGCAGCACCGCCTATAACTACTCGGCCCATGGTCCTATCCTGCCTGTAAATGCAGGCGTCCTCGCCCTCACCCCGATCAGCGCCTTTCGGCCCCGGCGATGGCGTGGCGCCATTTTACCGCGCGAGGCGAGAATTGAACTTCACGTCCTCGAAGCCGCAAAGCGGCCCGTAAGCGCCGTCGCCGATGCTGTTGAAATACGCGATGTCGCAACGGTTATTGTCGAGGAAAAACGGGGGATAACAATCCGCCTTTTGTTTGATCCCGAACATAACCTCGAAAAACGCATTCTGGATGAGCAATTTATGCTCTAGTAGCAGAAATCCGCCAAATCTATATATAAAATTTTGCTAATTTTTAGCCTTGATTTGGCCCAATTCGTAATTCTCTTTTAATTAATAGCCGGTAATTTTGTCCCATGAGACATTGACTGGAGTGTCATGACAGGCCGGATAAACCGGCGTCATTGCCTCCAGTTCTAAAGAACCGTGCAGGAGAGTTCTGATGAAGGTTATCGCAGTTGCATCACAAAAGGGTGGTTCAGGTAAAACGACGCTTGCCGGACATCTTGCTGTTCAGGCCGAAATGGCCGGACAGGGGCCGGTGGCGCTGGTTGATACGGATCCCCAGGGCAGCCTGTCAGAATGGTGGAACGAGCGGGAAGCAGAAACGCCGCTTTTTGCCCGTACCACCGTCGAACGGCTGGGCGCGGATATCGGGCGGATGGAAAAGATGGGCATCAAGCTCCTGTTCGTCGATACGCCGCCCGCAATCACCTCGACCATTGCCAATGTGATCGGCCTCGCCGATCTCCTGATCATTCCGACGCGGCCAAGCCCGCATGATCTCCGCGCCGTCGGTGCCACGGTCGAACTTGCGGAAGGTCTGAACACGCCGCTAATCTTTGTCGTCAATGGCGCAACGCCGCGCGCCCGCATCACCAGCGAGGCCGCCATCGCCCTGTCGCAACACGGAACCCTGGCGCCCTCCGTTATCCATCAGCGCGTCGATTTCGCCTCGAGCATGATCGACGGCCGCACCACCATGGAGCTGGATCCTTCCTCGAAATCGAGCGATGAAATTAGCAAGCTCTGGTCATATATTCAGGAACGTATCGCCAGAATGTCATCAAGCCATCCGACACCACCCTCGATCCGCCTGTCAGCATCAACCGCCAGCAATGGCGCGGCATATAACTGAGTCCTGATCGCCGTTTACAAGAAGAAGATTTGACATGAAAGCAGCATTCTTAACCAGTTCACTGATCGCCTCCAAAGGCAAGGCCGCTCCTGCATCACCCGCAATGACGCCCAGAAATCTCCTCGATAGCGATGAAAAGAGCAGCTCGGGCGGCGTTTCGCGTATCTATGACCGGGTCCGTGAATATGCAGACCCTCATATGGCTGATGAAAACGGTAAGGACACCGGTAACGGCTACCAGGAAAAACAGGCTGCCGAAAATGGAGTGCATTCGAGTTCGATAACAGAAACCAGATCCATTTATCCGCGAATTGGCAACGGGGACAATGACAGTTCCCGTGATTATTCCCCAGAGAGCGCCAAGCCCAAGGCATCGCCGGTGCCGGAACAACAGAGCCGTTATTCAATCGTCAATACCGTGACACGGGCGCTCTCGACGCCAAAGCGCCAGGAACCCTTGCCGAACGAAAAATACGAGGAAATTGCCGAGGAAGTCTCAAAGTTGAAAAAAGATGGACTGGGGCGAATCCGTATTTCCGTCCGCATGTCGCCGAAAGATCACTTGCAACTGAAGCTGATCGCTGCCCATACGCAAATGTCGGCGCAATCAATTTTCGAGACGGCCTTGGAAGAATATGTCGCCAACCATGGAACGGAGATTCTGCCGCAATCCTGCAATTGCGTTCTGGACAAATCGTCTCTTTGAGTGGAAGTAACCGATCATGCGTGAAAACATTGATGACAGTAAGGAAATGGAAGCAGCTGTTGACGCCGCTTCACTGTCCAGAATTAAGTTAAGACGGCCGAAGGACGCCCGGCAGGAACCGCCCAAGAAGGCGAAGTCCGGCGATATTACGGATCGTCTTCAGGCACTTGCGGAAGAGCTGGAGGCAAGCAAGCCTGATTTACCGGCGAAAAGCCCTGCATTCGAAAAGCCTCTGGCGAAGTCGGCCGTGGCGCAAAAAGGCAGGGCGAAAAAGGCCGTTCAGAAACCTGCGGAAAAACCATTAGAAGCCACGAAAACCACACTCGCTGAGTGGAAAGAGGACGCCGCCGCACCTGTGCCGGTTTCCGACGTCCCGCTGCGGCGCTCCAACTGGGCGCGTCCCGCCGCATCCCCGGGATGGCAGAAAAAGGTCGTTGCCCCGGATATCCTCTCTTACTGGATGGAAATCCGCGACGGCAACCGCTATCCGACCTGGCAGAATCTTGACACCGCCCATATCGGCAAGTACTGGCCGAACTGCGCGCTGGTGCAATGCGACCGGACCCTTGGACGCCTTCAGCTCGAGAACAGATTTGCGAGTGAATTGCGCGCCGCGACACGACAGGAAAATCCGCATCTGGAATACAGCTCCGATATCGATTTCTCGCCCATGGTTGTCGACTGGGTCTTGCGTCTTGCGAGGGATGTCGCCAATACGGGCAAACCAACCCACGGCACCGAGTATTTCCCCTCGACCTTCGGTGAAATTCCGCTCCGGGTCATCGCCCTGCCGCTTAGCGAAAACCAGATCGATATCGATCACGTTTTATGCTACGTCCAGAAACTGGATTAGGCGGCAGCTTTTTTTAGCGCCGCCTTCTCCCGGTCCGTAAAGCCGACGAGATATGTACCGCCAAGGTCAAAAATGGGCCGTTTCATCAATGTCGGCGCCGCCAACAGCAATTCAACCGGATTATCGCTCGTGAGGTCGTCTTTCTGTGCCTCCTGAAGCTGACGGTAGGTCGTTCCGCGTCTATTGATCAGGACGTCGCGGTCAATGGCCGCGAGCCAGCGCCTGACTGTCTGCGCCTCCAGGCCATCCTTTCGAAAATCGTGAAAGTGACAGTCTATTCCTTCTGCGGCCAGCCATTTGAGCGCTTTTTTACAGCTATCGCAATTTTTGATGCCATACATGATCACGGGGCTATTCTCTCTTCGGCAATATTGACCCGGTGTCTCTACTTATCCCCTCCCTCCGATAAATGGCAACCCATTTGCGGAAGAATCGCCCTTTATACTCCGAAAAGACCAGAAAACCGGCATTTCTCCATCACAGCGTTCCTGTTCCATTCGTCACAGAGGAAAAAGGAGCTTGCCATGGGATTTCTAAATGACTGGTTTTCGTCCAACCGCGACGATAATGACAAGAATATCGGAGAAACGTTCAACGCGACGATATTGTCATCGTCTCTGGCTAATGCCCAGTTGCTGATGATGACCGCCGCCGAGCGTGGAATGATTCTTGACGACGATATCATTCAAGCAATCCTTGAAACCCAGGACGCGGTGCAGAAGAAACAGTTGACACCGGCGCTCGCCGCCTCCTTCTGGCAGGCCTATGAGGCGCTCTCGCATTCCCTGCTGCCGATCACCGTGGACAGTATCCGGGCAACCCATGACCTCCGCCAGTTTCGTCACGGCGTCTGGTGGTATTTGCAGGGCAAGATATATGTTCCCTTTTCCCGGAAATGTGCCTTTCGATATAAATTACTGTCGACGGTCACATTGCTGATGCTGATCTCTCTTCAGGTATTTTGGTCTATTGGCAATGCACTTGTCATCGACATTAATAGTCAATCCAACAGCATTGTGATCCTGAAGGAAAAACTTTTCAGAACAGAAGGCGGAAGTGATGCGGAAAGCGGAAGTGATTTTTCTGCAAGGTCCGCCGCCAATGCCGCAGCGGACACCAGCGCTCCCGCCGATGCTCAAAACCCCGCCGCCACAACTGTCGACATTCAGGAATTGAACCGGCAGATCGGCGAATATATCTCCTGGCGAAGCGCTGAAATAATCGAGCTCAAGAACTGGAACCGGTATTGGGGCCAGTTTATGTTCTTTACTCAGGAAACCTGGGAAAAGCCGGACTATTCCAATCTATCCGACGAGGCGAAGACACATGTTCATTACGTTTCGGCGCAATATGTCCTGCATGCGATTTCAAGCTATTTCCTTCCTATTCTATATGGTTTGCTTGGCGCATCCTTTTACGTGCTCAGGCAACTCCCGAAGGATATAGACAACATGACATTTTCCATGAATTCCAATCTGGACTATAGCCTCAGAATAGCGCAAGGCCCGCTTGCCGGCATCATGGCCAGTTTCTTTTTCATCAATGACACGGCAAAAATTTATTCACTCACCTCATCGTCAGCCATTGAAAGTATCAAGCTGGGATCGGCAAACTTGAGTAACTTTAGCCCGCTTGCCATTGCCTTTCTTGCCGGATATAGCGTTGAGTTGATTTTTTACGTTATTGACAAGATTATCTCGGTGGCGATAGGCAAGACCCCGATCACGGTCAGGCAATCTACCCCCGTGCAAAAACCATTGTCCATGCAAAAGCCGCCCATGCATACGGGCACATAAACCTGGATGGAATCGACCCTGTTTGCAACGGCGACGCTGTCATGAGAATCGGTGAATTTTCCAGTCGGCGCTTGGCTGGTTGCCGGTTCCGACGCTATCCGCCCACCATCGCGTGATGGTAAAAACTAGTCCGTTTATCCCTTAAGCACGGAGAATAGAGCGCTGAATTATGGCATTTCAGCGGGAACATCAAATTTTAACGGTATGTTAACACTCCGGGGCGGATGATAGGATTGTCCAAGGTTGATCGAAGCTGTTTTTGCCCATTCCCCCCTCCCCTCGATGGCAAAAATGGCTTCGATTACCACTTCTCCCCCAAGAAAATCCAGCTATGCGGGATCTATATCGCCCTCTTCGCGCCGCGCGAAGAAGTGAAGTGCGAAATCCGCGAGCCGCTGCTGCTCAATCGCGCTCCGCATGCCCGCCATCAGTTCCTGATAATAATGCAGGTTATGCCAGGTCAGGAGGACAGAGCCGAGTATTTCCTTCGCCCGGACCAGGTGATGAAGGTAGCCACGGCAATAATTCCGGCAGGCCGGACAGCCGCAGAGATCATCCAGAGGCCGTGAATCATCCGCGTGGCGGGCATTGCGCATATTGACCGTACCAAAGCGCGTAAAGGCCTGCGCATTGCGGCCTGAACGCGTCGGCAGCACACAATCGAACATATCAATCCCGCGCATGACGGCGCCGACCAGATCATCGGGCTTGCCGACACCCATCAGGTAGCGCGGCTTGTCATTCGGCAGTGCCGGGGATGTGAATTCAAGGGTGCGGAACATTTCCTCCTGTCCCTCGCCCACCGCAAGGCCGCCAACTGCATAGCCGTCAAAGCCGATTCCCGTCAGATCCCCAACAGATTCCAGCCGCAAGTCCTCGTAAATCGAGCCCTGGACAATGCCGAACAGGCCGTAGCCTTTGCGTACCTCGAAGGCATCGCGGGAGCGTTTCGCCCAGCGCATGGAACGCCGCATGGACGTCGCGGCAAGGTCCGCATCTGCCGGAAATGGCGTACATTCATCGAAGGCCATGGTGATGGTGGCATCGAGCTGGTTCTGGATCTCCATGGAACGTTCCGGTGTCAGTTCGAACCGCTTCCCATCGATATGCGACTTGAAGGTCACGCCGTTCTCATCGATTTTCCGAAGCTCGTTCAGCGACATCACCTGGAAGCCGCCGCTATCGGTGAGGATCGGCCGTTCCCAGTTCATGAATTTATGCAGGCCGCCAAGGCGCTGCACCCGGTCCGCGCCGGGGCGCAGCATCAGGTGATAGGTATTGCCGAGCAGGATATCCGCGCCGGTCTCGCGCACGGCTTCCGGCGTCATACCCTTCACCGTCGCCGCGGTCCCGACCGGCATAAAGGCCGGTGTGCGGATATCGCCATGGCCAGTTTTCAGGGTTCCACGCCGGGCCGCGCCATCGGTCGCCGAGACGCTGAATTTAAATTCAGGGTTTGTCATGGGTGCGGGTATAGCAGCGAACAGTCGCCGTAGGAATAGAAGCGATATTTTTTCTCGATGGCATGGGCATAGGCGGCTTTCATTTTCTCGAGACCCGAAAAGGCCGAGACCAGCATGAAGAGTGTCGATTTCGGCAGGTGAAAATTGGTGACCAGCAGATCAACTGCCCTGAAACGGTAACCGGGTGTGATGAAAATATCCGTCTCGCCACTGAAAGGATGAACGACGCCCTTTTCGTCCGCCGCGCTTTCAAGCAGCCGCAGGCTGGTCGTCCCGACGGCGACAATGCGTCCGCCGCGCGCGCGGCAGGCATTGATTTGCGCGGCGGCTTTCCTGGTAATCAGGCCCACTTCCGCATGCATCCTGTGATCCTCCGTATCCTCCACCTTCACCGGCAGAAAAGTGCCCGCACCGACATGAAGCGTCAGGGTGACCATGCCAATCCCTTTGTCGCGAAACCGCGCCAGAAGCGCTTCGGTGAAATGCAGGCCCGCCGTTGGCGCCGCCACCGCGCCCTCGTCCTTCGCGAAGATCGTCTGGTAATCGATGCGATCCTGCTCATCGACAGCACGCAGGCTGCTGATATAGGGCGGCAGCGGGATTTCGCCATACTGCATCAGCTTTTCCATGAGCTTCGGACCGGAGGCGGAGAAGGCAAGCGCCACCTCGCCGCCGTCGAATTTATCTGTAACCAATGCCGTAAAATTATCGGCGAAGCTTATGATATCGCCGGGTTTTAACTTTTTCGCCGGCTTGGCAAAGGCGTGCCAGCTATCTGCTGACACATTCTTGTGCAGGGTAACCTCGATCTTCGCCGAACGTCGAACGCCCCGCAACCGCGCCGGGATCACCTTGGTGTCGTAGAAGACAAGAAGGTCTCCTTCGCGGAGCAGGCCGGGCAGGTCTGCAACTGTCCTGTCGGCCATCGTCTCGCCAATGCAAAGAAGCTTCGCCGCCTCGCGCGGGTTCACCGGGCGGTCGGCAATCAGCTCTGGCGGCAAAATAAAGTCAAAAGCCTCAACTTTCATCGCTTTGGGTCCTGACCCTCAAACGCAAACGAACGGCTCAGGTGGCCAAGCCGTTCGCTCCCCATCCAATAAAACAGGCTACGCGACCTCGGCGGCAACCTTGAGGCTGACAATCCTGTCCGGATCGGAAACCGAACCGTGGTCCATGCTGCTGCCCTTCTTGATGACATGTACATGTTCCATGCGCCCGACAACCTGACCCCAGATCGAGTACTGGCTGTCGAGATGCGGCGAGCGGGCGAACATGATGAAGAACTGGCTGTCGGCACTGTCCGGATGACCGGCGCGGGCCATGGAGCAGGTTCCCTCAACATGGGCTTCCCCGGAAAATTCGGATTTCAGGTTCTTGCCCGATCCCCCTGTGCCCGTCCCCTTGGGGCAGCCGGTCTGGGCCATGAAGCCGTCGATCACCCGATGAAAGACGATGCCGTCATAAAAGCCTTCGCGCGCCAGTTCCTTGATCCGGGCGACATGGTTTGGCGCGAGATCGGGGCGCATTTCGATAACGACGCGGCCGTCTTTCAATTCCAGGTAAAGTGTATTTTCAAGATCGAGGGACATAGGCAGCTCCTGTTTCGCCCGGATCCTGCCCGGGCTGTAAGTTTTAGTCAGTCGTGTGGTTTTTAATCAGCTTGACGCGCTCGGTAATCTTCTGCGCCGTCGTCGCCGAGACAAATTTCGTGATATCTCCATCGAGGAGGGCAATTTCCTTGACCAGGCTGGAAGCGATAAACTGATGCTGGTCAGAAGCCATCAGGAAGACGGTTTCAATTTCTGAATTAAGCCGCCGGTTCATGCCGACCATCTGGAATTCATACTCAAAGTCGGACACGGCGCGAAGGCCGCGAATGATGATGGCGGCGCCAACCTGCTCGGCGAAATGCATGAGCAGATTATTGAACGGCTTCACCTGGAAATTGGTGCCGGGGAATTCCTCTGTCATTTTGGCAACCATTTCAACCCGCTCTTCAACCGTGAACAGGGGGTTTTTCCCCGGGTTCATGGCCACCCCGATCACCAGGGTATCGACGAGCTTGGACGCCCGGCGGATGATATCGTAATGCCCCACCGTGATCGGATCAAAGGTGCCCGGGTAAAGTCCAACGCGATTTTTCGACATGAGTATTCCCTCTCTTACTTGGTTTTCAGCTACTTCTTTCTGTTAGCTTTCGGTTTCCCCGGCAGGATCTTCATTTGCGGGGGTTGTTTCTTCGCCTTCCGCCGTTTCACTGACGTCTGCCTCTTCGTCCTGGCCGTCACCGTCTTCGGACTTCACATCCGCGATTGCCGTTACGGAGACAACCTTCTCGCCTTCCGCCGTCTTGAAGAGCGTCACGCCTTGCGTATTCCGCCCGGCGATGCGGATATCGGTAACAGGGGTGCGGATCAACTTGCCGCCATTGGTGACCAGCATGATCTGCTCATCCTCCGCAATCGGGAAAGTGGCAATCACCTCGCCGTTACGGCTCGACGTTTCGATGTTGATAATGCCCTGACCACCACGATTGGTCACGCGATATTCATAGGCGTTAGTGCGCTTGCCATAGCCATTGACCGTAATGGCCAGCAATACTTCCTCTTCGGCAAATAGTTCCGCGTAGAGCTCGGGCGTAATATCACCATACTCGGTGACATTCCCCTCTTCATCGACAGATCTGCGCGCTTTCAGGTAGGCGTCGCGCTGTTCCGTATCAACCTCGACATGATGGAGGATCGACATGCCGATCACACTATCACCCTTGGAAAGCTTCATACCACGAACACCACTGGAATCCCGCCCCTTGAAAAGGCGGACGTCGGTCGCGCGGAAGCGGATGCATTTACCGCCCTTGGCGACCAGCAGCACATCGGAAGCCTCCGTACAGATCTGCACACCGATCAGTTGATCGTCCTCGTCAAGCTTCATGGCGATCTTGCCGTTGGATTTCACGTTGGAGAAATCACTGAGCAGATTGCGCCGGACATTGCCCTTGGCGGTCGCGAACATCACTTCAAGTTCCGACCAGCTCTCCTCCTCTTCGGGGAGCGGCATCAGGGTGTAGATCACTTCCCCTTCTTCCAGCGGCAGGAGATTGATAATGGCCTTGCCCAGACTCTGCGGCGAGCCAAGCGGCAAACGATAGACCTTCAGTTTATAGACGCGCCCGAAGGTCGAGAAGAACAGCACCGGCGTATGGGTATTGACGACAAACAGCTGCGTGACAAAATCCTCATCGCGGGTCTGCATGCCGGCCCGGCCCTTGCCGCCGCGGCGCTGCGGCTTGTAGGTCGAGAGCGGTACGCGCTTGATATAGCCCTTGTGACTGACCGTCAGCACCATGTCCTCGCGCTGGATCAGGTCCTCGATATCATGCTCGAACTCGTTCTCCTCGATCTGCGTCCGCCGCGGAACAGCATATTTCTCCTTCATCTCCAGGAGCTCGTCGCGGATGATGCTGATCAGGCGCGGACGGCTGGACAGGATATCGAGATAATCAAGGATCTTGTCGCCAAGGCCGCGCAGCTCGTCGGCGATTTCATTCTGCCCGAGCGCCGTCAGGCGTTGCAGGCGCAAATCGAGTATGGCGCGGGCCTGCGCCTCGGAAAGATGGTAGGTGCCGTCGTCATTGATCGTATATTCCGGATCGTCGACCAGCCGGATCAGCGCATCGACGGTGCCCGCAGGCCAGGCCTTGGCCATAAGTTCGGTACGCGCGGTAACCGGATCGGGCGCGGCGCGGATCAGCTTGATGATTTCGTCGATATTGGCGACGGCGATGGCAAGGCCGATCAACACATGGGCCCGCTCACGCGCCTTGGCGAGCAGATACTTGGTCCGCCGGGTAATGACTTCCTCGCGGAAATCAAGGAAGGCTTCGAGCAATTCCTTGACATTAAGGAGTTCCGGCTTGCCCCGGTTGAGCGCCAGCATATTGACGCCGAAAGAGGTCTGCAGCGAAGTGAAGCGGAAGAGCTGGTTCAACACCACTTCCGGCATGGCATCGCGCTTGATCTCGACCACGACGCGAACGCCGTGACGGTCCGATTCATCGCGCAGGTCGCCAATCCCTTCAACCTTCTTCGACCGCACAAGATCGGCGATCTGTTCAACCAGCCGCGCCTTGTTGATCTGGTAGGGAATTTCCGTGACGATCAGGGCCTGACGGTCTTTACGGATTTCCTCGATATCCACTTTCGCCCGCATGATGACCGAACCGCGCCCGGTCGTAAGGCCGCTGATGGATCCGCTGCGGCCGAGAATGATCCCGCCTGTCGGGAAATCCGGCCCTGGGATAAAGTCGAGCAATTCCTCCACCGGCATTTCCGGCTTTTCGAGCAGCGCAATACTGCCGTCGATTATTTCGCCAAGGTTATGCGGCGGGATATTGGTCGCCATGCCGACGGCGATACCGCCCGCGCCATTGACCAAGAGGTTCGGATAGCGTGCCGGCAGAACCGAGGGTTCGCGCTCGCTGTCATCATAGTTATTGACGAAATCGACGGTTTCCTTGTCGATATCATCGATCAGGCCCTCGGCGGCCTTTTGCAGGCGCGCTTCCGTGTAGCGCATAGCCGCGGCCTTGTCGCCGTCCATGGAGCCGAAGTTGCCCTGCCCCTCGATGAGCTTGAGGCTCATGGAGAAATCCTGCGCAAGACGCACCATCGCGTCATAGATCGCGCTGTCGCCATGCGGATGATAACGACCCATGACGTCACCGACGACACGGGCGGATTTGCGATAGGCCTTGTCCGAGGTATAGCCATTCTCATACATGGCGTAAATGATGCGCCGGTGGACCGGTTTGAGGCCATCGCGGGCATCGGGAAGCGCGCGCGAGACAATGACGCTCATGGCATAGTCGAGATACGACCGCCGCATTTCCTCTTCTATGGTGACAGGGACAATATGGTTATCCGAAGGAGGTGTCGTTACATCGTTCAAGGCAGGGTTCCAAAATAAACTTTTCCGCGCTCACGGCAAATTCAAGCGCGCTAAAATACGCAAAACTCCCCTCCCGGCAACAGCTGCCCGGAGGGTTGCCCTGTTCTACAAGAAATCAGGCCTCCGCGCAACCTATTGCAGGTGCGAAACCGCCAGTTTAAAGGTGAAAAAACCGCTTACAGAGCGGCGCTGTCAAATGCCTGCTGAGCACCGGTGCGTGGAGCTGGCCGAACGACCCGGTTGGAGACCATCCGGTCATGGAGTTTCGTGATAATGGCGCTTCCCGTCTTCACGAACAGGAAGGGGAAAATGGCATGGACAGCGGCGCAAAATCCGGCGGCCAGCAGCCAGAATGAAAAGGTCGCGGACATCTCCATATGCTCGACATAGCTTTCATTGACGGAAGCGGGATGATCAGTGAAGAGATTTACAAATGTCATTGTCTTTGTCCGTTTTACTGAATTGATTGCTGTTGGCTTGAGGATTATAGTATCTGATTATTTAGGGAAAAATGTCCTTTCTTGACCATAACAGAAAAAAATGTGAAACATATGTTTCATATTTTATATGTAATCGGAATTTATTCACATGGACGCCATTGACCGAAAAATCCTTGCCCGGCTGCAGCAGGACAGCTCCGTCGCCGTCGCCGATCTCGCCGAAGACGTTGGCAGTTCGCGAACCGCCGTGTGGCGGCGGATCAAGTCGCTGGAGGAAGCGGGCGTGATCCGCGCGCAGGTGACCCTGCTCGACCGCCACAAACTCAACCTCCCGGTCACCGTCTTCGTCGCCATCAAGACCAGCCGCCATGACGTGGAATGGCTCCAGAAATTTGCCGATACGGTGGAGAGCTTCCCCGAGATCATGGAGTTTTACCGCATGAGCGGCGATATCGATTATCTCCTGAAGGTGGTCGTGCCCGATGTCGCGGCCTATGACAAATTCTATCACCGCCTGATCCAGCGCATCGATCTTTCCGACGTCAGTTCCAATTTCGCCATGGAGGAGATCAAATTCACGACGGCGCTGCCGCTCTAGCGGGCGATCCGGGGCCGCCCGTAGGCAGTTACCTTCAGAATGCTTTCGATGAGCATTTCGCGCCCCTCGATATGGGCAGTGTTATCCTGCCGCTCGAAGCTTGTATGAATATCGACCGCGCCGGCCGCCACGGCCTGCTGCCTCGCCTCCTCCGCCAGCAGCGCTTCTCCGCGCGCCGCCGCTTCGCCCAAGGTCAGGAAATCAAGCGGCTCGCCCGCATGATAGAGGCGGAACCTGTCGTTGCCGGCCGGCGAGATGGAGGCGTGAGACGCCACCCGGACCTGCCCGACGACCGCGCCGATGGCGTTGGCAACACCGGCATACTCCGGAATGACCGCAGTTGTCCCGAACCGTTTCGCGACCTCCGGATAATAGATATGGGCGGAGGCGCCCAGCCCGATCACGGGCAGGCGAAAGCCGATGCTGACCTCGACCAGCGGATGCGGCTCTGCCCGCGTCGAGGCCTTGAGCAGGGTCGCCGCCATATCCTTGCCAAGCAGGGGATCCTTACCGAGTGCGGCTTCGAGCAGGGTCTCGCTTGACTTGCTCACCAGCGCCTCGAAGATCATTTCGCTCAATTCCACCGGTGACGCGGCAAGCGCCTTGCCCCGCGCATCCTGGATCCGGGCGAATAGCGCCGCCGCCATCGCCGCGGCGCGGACATCCCAGGCGTCATGCAAACCCAGGATATGGGCGGCATCGGAGGGAGTCAGCCCCGCGATCATAACAAGACCCGACGTTACCAGCCGCTCCAGCGCGCTCCAATGGCGGCGGCGGACAAGCAGCTTTTCGAGGGGCTTCGGCCCGTCCTCCAGCGCCGCCAATATTTCCAGTTCCATATCATTTAGGGTTGCCATATGGGCGCTCTTGCGGCCGACCTTGACGGCAAAGCGGCCAAAGTTCTCCTGCACCCGCTCGCGATGAAGCTGCGCCTCCAATGTGCCATGGACGAGATCCGGATAGTCCATCGCCAGCAGGCTGACAGGGATGAGCCTTCGCGGCCCCAGCGCGAGATCCAACCCAAGCCCGGATTTGACCACGCTTACCTCGCTGTCGCCGCCGAGTCCAACCGTATAGATGGCGACAGCCTCAACCATCGTCCGCCAGCCACCGACCGTCGCGCCATCCGCATCGAGGCGCGGGCTGCCGCCTTCCAGCACCGCGATATCGGTCGTTGTCCCGCCGATATCGGAGACAATCGCCTCCGTCTGCCCGCTCAGATACGCCGCACCAACAAGACTGGCGGCCGGACCGGACAGGATGGTCTCGATCGGCTTGACCTTGGCGATCCGGGCGGAGATCAGCGCGCCGTCGCCCTGCACCACCATCAATGGCGCAGTGATGCCGGTTTGCTCGAACAGGGTTTCCGTTGATGTGATCAGGTGATGGATGAGATTGATCAGCCGTGCGTTCAGGACCGAGGTGAGCGCCCGCCGCGGACCGTCGAGCTTGCTGGAAAGCTCATGGCTGCAGGTCACACTGTTGCCGGAATGGGCGAGGATCAACTCGCGCGCGCGGAGTTCATGCTCGGGATTGCGGATAGCGAACAGCCCGGCAACGGCAAAGGCGGAAACGGTTCCTTCCAGCGCATCGAGCTCTGCTTTCAGCTTTTCCTCATCCAGCGGCTGCATCGCTTCGCCTTGCCCGTCATGTCCGCCGCCAATAAAGAGAACCGGGTCTCCCTTCAGTGCATCGCGGAGACCATTTCGTTCAAGCGACGCTGGATCGAAGCCAATCATCACAAGACACACACGACCGCCCTGCCCCTCGACCAGCGCGTTGGTGGCGAGCGTCGTCGAAAGCGAGACAAGGCCGATATCGGCGGGCGCGGTCTTTGCCTCGTCAATCACCCGGGCGACCGACCGGCCGATGCCGACGGAAAAATCATGACGTGTCGTCAGGGACTTGGCGCTGGCGACGACGCCTTTTTCTTCATCGAAAAGCACCGCATCCGTATAGGTGCCGCCGGTATCGATCCCGAGCAATAAGGCCATGCGCGTCTATTCTGCTTTCGGGAAGGTCACGATTTCGAGCTTGTTACCGTCGGGATCCTTGAAGAAGGCGCCGAAATAGATAGTCAGCGCCGCCTGGCGCGGCCCCGGCGCACCGGCATCGGATCCCCCGTTCGCGAGAGCGGCCTGATAGCAGGCGGTGACCAGGTCTTCATTCCGGGCGCGAAGGGCAATATGACTTCCGGTGTCAACAGGTACTGGCGCCATATCGGGGCGGGCATTGATCCAGAATTCGGGAAATCTCTTGCCGTAGCCAATAGTGGCGGCGCGATCGGCGATCCGCGTCATGCCGAGGAGCCCGAGAACGGTATCGTAAAATTCCCCGCTCTTCTTGATGTCTTTGACGGCAATGGAAATATGATCAATCGCCATGATTTTCTCCTCTGCCCGCTTCCACCGGTCGATCAAAAAAGGCCGCCCCTGACGGGCAGCCTCTTTCCTGTTCTCTTTTAACCGGCATCCCTTAAAACGGAATATCGTCGTCGAAATCGCCGCCCATGCCACTGCCCGACGGGCCGCCATAGCCGCCCTGCTGTTTGCCACCCGGCGCGCCGCCACCGCCATAATCCGCTCCGGCGCCCTGCCCGGCGTATCCGCCGCTCTGTCCGCCGCCCGCACTATCGAGCATGGTCAGCGCCGAGTTAAAGCCCTGCAGCACGACTTCGGTGGAATATTTGGTGACGCCGTCCTGTTCATACTGGCGGGTTTGCAACTGGCCTTCGATGTAGACTTTCGCGCCCTTTTTCAAGTACTGCTCGGCGATCTTGCAGAGCCCCTCATTAAAGATCACCACCCGGTGCCATTCCGTGCGTTCCTTGCGTTCGCCACTGTCCCGGTCGCGCCAGGATTCAGATGTTGCCACCCGGAGGTTACAGACGGGCTTGCCGTTGTTCATATGACGAACATCCGGATCCGCACCCAGGTTGCCAACAAGAATGACTTTATTAACGCTGCCCGCCATGGTTTCTTCCGCTTTCGATTCTGTATTCGTTTAAAAATTTCTGGCCAGACAATAACGTGCAAAAGCGCCTCTGGCCAGAGGAATTCGACGATTATGTCGACCGTGAACAAAATGAAAACATTTTTTGTGATTGGGTCTGGTAATTTCGCCTATTCCCTTATAAATTCCGGCATCAGATTCATGAACAGGTCAGGTATACACTCCGAATGCAGAAAATTCTCAGCATCCGCGGCGCCCGCGAACATAACTTGCAGAATGTCAATATCGACATTCCCCGTGACAAGCTGGTGGTGATCACAGGGCTGTCAGGGTCCGGCAAGTCCTCGCTCGCCTTCGACACCATCTATGCGGAGGGGCAGCGGCGCTATGTCGAGAGCCTGTCCGCCTATGCGCGGCAGTTCCTCGAAATGATGCAGAAACCGGATGTCGATCATATCGACGGCCTCAGCCCGGCCATCTCGATCGAGCAGAAGACCACATCGAAAAACCCGCGCTCCACCGTAGGTACGGTGACGGAAATCTACGACTATCTGCGCCTTCTTTACGCCCGCATCGGCGTGCCCTACTCTCCGGCAACGGGCCTGCCGATTGCCAGCCAGACGGTCAGCCAGATGGTCGACCAGGTGCTGGCCATGGGAAGCGGCAAGCGGCTTTATCTACTGGCGCCGATCGTGCGCGGCCGGAAAGGCGAATACCGCAAGGAATTTCTCGATCTCAGAAAAAGAGGTTTCCAGCGGGTCAAGGTCGATGGCGAAATTTACGATATCGAGGACATCCCTGAACTCGACAAGCAGGTCAAGCATCATATCGATGTGGTCGTCGACCGGGTCGTGATCAATGACGACATCCAGGGCCGCCTCGCCGATTCGATCGAGACCGCGCTTGACCTTGCCGACGGCCTGTTCGCGGTCGAGGATGCGACGACCAAGGAACGGACGATGTTCTCGTCCAAATTCGCCTGCCCGGTCTCCGGCTTCACGATCGAGGAGATCGAGCCGCGCATATTCTCCTTCAACAACCCCTATGGCGCCTGCACGGGTTGCGGCGGTTTGGGGACGGAAATGTTTTTCGATCCCGACCAGATTGTCCCCGACGTAACGCTCAGTTTGCGCGAAGGCGCCATCGCCCCCTGGTCACGTTCGCAAACCCCTGCGCCCTATTACATGCAAACCCTCGAGGCGCTGGCAAAGCATTATGGCTTCACCACGACAGAACCCTGGGAGGAGATCAGAGAAGAGGCCCAGAAGGCGATTCTCTACGGGACCGGGGAAGATAAAATCCAGATCACTTTCGATGACGGCCTTCGCACCTACAAGACCAACAAGCCATTCGAAGGGGTGATCCCGAATATCGAGCGGCGCTGGCGCGAGACGGACAGCAGCTGGATCCGCGAGGATCTGGAAAAATACCAGGACAAGACCAATTGCAGCAAATGCGGTGGCTACCGGCTGAAGGAAGAAAGCCTCGCGATTCGGATCAACCATCTGCATATCGGTGAGGTGGTCGGTAAATCCATTCTCGACGCCCGCAAATGGTTTGAGGAGCTTTCT
>JAIOYL010000030.1 GCA_021741195.1 Sneathiella sp.
GTCGAAAATATGTTCAGCAGGCTCAAGGACTGGCGGCGCATCCACACACGCTATGATCGCTGCGCTCACACCTTCTTGTCTGCCATCGCTATCGCAGCTACCGTCATCTTCTGGCTCAATTAATGAGTCCTGAGCCTAGCTCTTCATAAGGCTCTCCCTTGTTTGCATAATGGCAGAAAATATGAGGAAATCCGTAAAACTCGTCGCCGTCAAAATTTACGCTTTCGATATATTCATATGGAATTTTTCCGACTAAAAAAGCTTTAATATTGTCGGAACTCTTTTCATCGCCTGAAAATTTGCGATATCCGTCAGCCTCTTCTATTAATTCTTCTATGCCTAGACTAACTTTTATGCCTCTGTGGTATGTTTCTAACAAACCTGCCCTAAACCAAGAGGAAACGCCTTTATTTTTAACATTAATATTCGGATACTCTTTTATTCTGTTTAAATGACGAATAATTACATCTCTACGAAGTTTTCTCGCATTACGCTTTTGAATTTCAGCTTCAAATTCTCTCCTAAATTTTTCATTGTGCTTTGCAAGTTCTCCTGCAGTAAAATGAGTGCCTTCTCGTTTGATAAAATGCACTTCATACCGCCGAAATACTTCCATAATAGCGAGTGATATTAGGCCAATAGTCACCCACGCGCCCCAGTTTTCATTTGGACTTTTGATAGCCTGAAAACCTAGAAACAAGCAAACAGCTAATATTATCAGTTCAATTGTGCCAACGATGAATGTATAACGAATTTTTTAAATTCCTCTTAGATAGGAATTATTTCACACGCTTAGATCGATTTACTCTTTCAGAGCATCGCCGAGGGCGTCCTTGATTTCCTCGTCGTAATTATATTCTTCCTCGTCCTCGGGGTCGTCCTCCGGGGTATCTTCGGGCTCGTCTTCAGCCGCATCCTCAATATCATCCTCGAGATCGTCATCCTCATCGAGCGGGTCTTCTTCGGGCGGGTCGCGGAAGAAATGCAGCGGCTCGCGGGTCAGGCGGCGGCAGGCCTCGTCGAGCTGGTCGAGATCCTCATAGGTAATCGTCAGCGTGCCATTGCCGGTATCGAAATGATCGATGGAGACATCCATGCCGATGGCGGCGGTGAGGTCATCCTCGAGCGCGCGCACGTCCGGGCTCTTCATGACCTTTCGCGCCATGACGCCAAGCGGTCCCTCACCGTCTTTGCGATGGCCCTTTTTCTTGACAAGATTTTCCGCGGCGCGGACGCTAAGTCCTTCCGCCACAATCTTTTTCGCCAACGCCTCGGCATTATCATGATTGATCAGGGTCCGCGCCGCGCCAACGGCGAGGCTGCCGTCACGCACCATTCTCTGCACCGACGCCGGCAGGGTCAGCAGCCGCATCATATTGGCGACATGGGTCCGGCTCTTGCCGACATGCTGCGAGAGTGTCTCCTGGGTATGGTCGAACTCGCCCATCAGCCGCTTGTAGGCCTCCGCCTCCTCGATCGCGGAGAGGTCCTCGCGCTGGATATTCTCGATCAGCGCGATTTCCATGGTCTCGGCGTCGGTCAGCTCCTTGATGATGACCGGGACCATATGAAGCTGCGCCATCTGTGCCGCCCGCCAGCGCCGCTCCCCGGCGATGATTTCATATTCGCTGTCTGACGTCGGGTTGCGCCTTACCAGAATAGGTTGCAGAACCCCTTTTTCGGCAATCGAGGCGGCGAGACTGTCGAGCGCCTCCTGATCCCAGTCGAGGCGCGGCTGATACTGGTTGGCGCGCATCTGCTCGACCGGCACTTCCTTGGTCGAGCGGACCTTGTCAAGATCGGCGTAATCGGCCGCCAAGTCGTCCCCAAGCAGGGCGGAAAGACCGCGTCCCAGTTTCTTCTTTGAAATATCGTCAGTCATCTTCACTTCGCATTCCGGCCCGTCAGGCCGCATTGAGGTGGCGCTCGCGCCGGATTACTTCACTGGCGAGGCGGATATAGGCCTGGCTGCCCGCGCAGCGATGATCATAGATCAGCACCGGCTTGCCATGGCTCGGCGCCTCGGAAATCCGGACATTGCGCGGAATCACTGTACGATACACCTTGTTGCCGAGGAAATCACGGACATCCTGCGCGACCTGAAGGGAGAGGTTATTGCGCTTGTCGAACATGGTCAGCACCACGCCCTGGATCTCCAGGCCCGGATTGAGGGTCTGGCGCACCCGCTCGATGGTCTTGATCAGCATGCTGAGCCCCTCGAGCGCGAAAAACTCGCATTGCAGGGGCACCACGACCGCATGCACGGCGACCATGGCGTTCAAGGTGAGCAGGTTCAGCGACGGCGGGCAGTCGACGAGGATATAATCGTAATCGCCCCTCACCTCGGATACCGCGTCATAGAGGCGATGGCTGCGGCGCTCAAGCGCGATCAGCTCCAGTTCCGCGCCCGAGAGGTCCGCCGTCGAGGGCACGAGATCCAGCAACGGGATTTTTGTCTTGTGGATGGCGGTCTTAATGGGGGTTTCGCCCATCAGCACGTCATAGATGTTGTTTTCCCGGTCATCGCGGCCGATACCGAGGCCGGTGCTGGCGTTGCCCTGCGGATCGATGTCGATCATCAGCACGCGCTGGCCGATGGCGGCGAGCGCCGTCGCCAGGTTGATGGTGGTCGTTGTTTTGCCGACGCCGCCCTTTTGGTTGGCGATGGCCAGAATACGCGCAGATACCAGATTTTGAAGACTTGCCACATCGTTACTCATGATTTTACGGCCTCTCTTGACTATGATCGGCGGCGCAGTTTTGAAATTTTCAAAATGCAGCCGTCTTCACTTGTTAAACTACGGAGCTTCTCGACCTCCATATTCCAACATTTAGAGGCATTGGTCAATTCCTCATCTACATCTTGTCCTTTTAAAAGCAATATTTCTGTGGCGTCATGGACAAACGGCGCCGCCAGGGCGAGAAGCTTGTCAAGCGGCGCGAGCGCCCGTGCCGAGATGACATCCGCCGCGAACGGCTCCAGGGCTTCAATTCTCCTGTTATGCACCCTCAGTCCCGCCGATGTTTCACGTGAAACATTTTGCATGAAGAGGCATTTGCGCTGATCGCTCTCGACCGCATGAACCTCGAAGGCGCTGCAGATGGCGATCACCAGCGGCGGGAAGCCCGCCCCACTCCCGAGATCGATCCAGCAGCCCTTTTTCGCTTGTATATGAGAGAGGAGCTGATAGCTGTCCAGCATATGCCGTCGCCAGAGGTCCGGCAGCGTCGACTTTCCGACGAGGTTGATTGCTTTTTGCCATTTCTCCAAAAGGCCGGCGTAGGTCTTGAGACGATCTAATGTTTCACGTGAAACATTACTCGAAGCCTGAAACCCTTGATGTCCGACCATCGGGCTCTGCTCAGGCATGCTTGCGGTGCGCGCCGCGCTTGACATAGGAGAGGAGCGCCGTCAGGGCCGCCGGGGTCACCCCGGAAATGCGTGCCGCCTGGCCAAGCGTCGCGGGCCGCACGGCGGTCAGCTTCTGGCGGATTTCCATGGAGAGCCCTCCGACAGTCTCGTAGGCGAGGTCCTGCGGCAGCACTAGCGCCTCGTCCTTGCGGAAGTCGCGGATGTCGGACTGCTGGCGCTCAAGATAGCCGCTATACTGCGCGTCAATCGCCAGTTGCTCGAGGATTTCGTCTTTTATTTCAGCGACTTCCGGCCAGATCGGGGCAATTTCCCTGGGTCCGATTTCCGGATGGGCGAGCAGGTCCGTGGCGGTCCGCCGCACCCCGTCCTGATTGACATTAAGGCCATGACGCCGCGCCTCATTGGGCGTGAGGTTGAGCCCGTCGAACAGGGCCCGCGCGGTCTCCAGTTCTGTAAGCTTGCCGGTAAATCGTTCTGCCCGCACCGATCCGACGCAGCCGATCGCCATCCCGAGCCCGGTCAACCGCTGATCCGCATTATCGGCGCGGAGCGTCAAACGGTATTCGGCGCGCGAGGTGAACATCCGGTAGGGCTCTTTCGTGCCGCGGGTCACCAGATCATCAATCATCACCCCGATATAGGCCTCCGCCCGGTCGAGGATAACCTCCTCCGCCCCGCCTGCGGCCCGCGCCGCGTTCAATCCGGCCATCAGGCCCTGCGCCGCCGCTTCCTCATAGCCCGTCGTGCCGTTGATCTGGCCCGCGAGATAGAGATTTTGGAGCCTTCGGGTCTCCAGGGTCGGCTTCAACTCCCTGGGATCGACGAAATCATACTCGATCGCATAGCCGGGGCGATAGTATTCCACCTTCTCCAGTCCCGGGATGGAACGCAGGAAGGCCATCTGCACATCCTCGGGCAATGAGGTGGACATGCCGTTCGGATAAATCGTATCGTCATCGAGACCTTCGGGCTCAAGAAAAATCTGGTGACTCGATTTATCGGCGAATCGCACGACCTTATCCTCGATGGAGGGGCAGTAGCGCGGCCCCGTCCCCTCGATCTGGCCCGAATACATGGGCGCACGATGGAGATTATCGCGGATAATCTGATGCGTCCCCTCGGTCGTCGCCGTGATATGGCAGGAAATCTGCGGCGTCGTGATGCCGTCGGTCAGGAACGAGAAGGGGACGGGGATATCATCACCGGGCTGTTCTTCAAGGATCGACCAGTTAATAGTACCCCCCTTCAGTCGCGCCGGAGTGCCGGTTTTGAGCCGTCCAAGCTCGAAGCCCGCCCGTTCCAGCGTGCCCGAGAGGCCGTTCGAGGGCGCATCGCCGATCCGCCCGGCCGGGATTTTCGTTTCCCCGAGATGGATAAGGCCACGCAGGAAGGTTCCCGTGGTCAGAATTACCTTGCCGCAGGGTATTTCGAGGCCCTCAGCAGTAACCACCCCACAAACTGCACCATCCTTGACAATCAGGTCCTCAACAGCCGCGGCGCGGATGTCGAGATTGGGCTGGTTCTTGAGAACCGCCTGCATCGCCTGACGATAGAGTTTGCGGTCCGACTGCGCGCGGGGCCCACGAACGGCGGGGCCCTTGCGGCGGTTCAGAAGGCGGAACTGGATGCCCGCAGCATCGGCGACGCGCCCCATTACCCCATCAAGCGCGTCGATCTCGCGCACCAAATGCCCCTTGCCCAGCCCGCCAATGGCCGGATTACAGGACATTTCGCCGATCGTCTCAAGCTTATGGGTGATCAGGAGTGTGGCCGCGCCGAGGCGCGCGGAAGCCGCCGCCGCCTCGCAGCCCGCGTGCCCTCCGCCAATTACGATCACATCATAGCGCGTCATATAAGCATCCTCTGAATTCCGCCTCTACATATAGAGCTTCCGGTTTCTTGACAAGCCGGGAAAGCTTTTGACGTTAAAATGTTTCACGTGAAACATCGCAAATAGCCCCGGTTTCTGCGGATTAGCCGAAAATGGCCCATGGCTTCACTTGCCGATGCAGAAATCGCCGAAGATCACGTCGAGAATATCCTCGACATCGACGCGGCCGGTAATCCGCCCGAGCGCCCGGACCGCGAGGCGGATATCCTCCGCCGCGAGCTCCGGCTCCGGCGCCGCTTCAAACCGGACAAGCGCGGCCGCGCATTCCTCGAGCGACTGACGATGCCTGACCCGGGTCAGGGCTGGCGCGCCCGAAAGATCAAGCCGCGCCGTCACATCCTGTTCCAGCCTCTTCAGGAACTCGTCCAGCCCCTCCCCCGTCTTCACCGACAGCCACAGCCTGTTTTGTACGGGGCTTTCGCTCAAATTTACGCCAGGCATGTCAATTTTATTGACCAGGTGATAATCACCAGGCCGGAGGAGATCAGCGAATTCTTTTGGGAGGTCCGGCGCGTCCGCCGTGGTCATGACAAGACGGATATCGGCCCGTTCCGCCCGCGCCCGCGCCCGCCGCACGCCTTCACGCTCGATCACATCGCCAGAGTCGCGCAATCCCGCCGTATCGGCGATGGTGACGGGGAAGCCCGCAAGATCCATCGGCACCTCGATAATATCGCGGGTCGTGCCCTCCTGCTCCGAGACAATCGCCGCATCCCGCCGCGCGAGCGCGTTGAGCAAGCTCGATTTTCCCACATTGGGACGGCCGAGGATAACCACGTCGAGTCCCTCGCGGATTTTCTCCCCGCGATGACCGTCGGCGAGGTGGTTTTGTATGGCAGCCTTGAGAATAGACACTTTCGGCGCAATCGCCGCCGCGACCCCGCCCGGGAGATCCTCGTCGGGAAAATCGATATCCGCCTCTAGATGAGCGAGCGCGGTGATCAGCTCTGTCCGCCAGGCTTCATAAAGCCGCCCGAGCTCCCCCTGCATCTGCCGGAGCGCCTGCCGCGCCTGGGCTTCTGTTTCCGCATTAATGAGATCGCCGAGGCCTTCGGCTTCGGTCAGGTCCATCTTGCCATGCTCGAACGCGCGGCGGGTGAACTCCCCGGGAAGTGCGGGACGCAATCCCTCAATGCCCGATAATTCCTCGAACAGCGCGGTCAGAACCGCCGGACCGCCATGCAGGTGCAACTCCGCCACATCCTCACCGGTAAAGCTGTGTGGCGCGGGAAAAAATAGCACAAGTGATTGATCTATAATGGATTTATCTATCGATCTATATAAGGAACGAAGCGTCGCAACCCGTGGGTTCGGCGCGGATTTGCCGGTCAGTTTCTCGAGAGACGTCCTGGCGCCCGGCCCCGACAGCCGCACTACCGCAACGCCGGCACGCCCACGCCCGCTTGCCAGCGCGAAGATAGTTTCCCTGAAACTCATCGTCGCCCCTCACACTCGCCTGCGTCGTTATTTCTTCTCGCCATCGCCCTTGGCAAACTGCGCCCAGAACATCTTCTGCATCTGGTCAAGCCCCTGTATCCCGGCGGGCAGCCATGTCTTCATCATGTTTTCCGGGTCCAGATTGGCAATATTCTCCAGCATCTTCGCCTGAAGCTCCTTCATGACCGCTTCCTGCATCCGTTCAACTTCGGGGAGGCCGAGAAAAGTTCTTGCTTCCTGCGGCGTACAGTCAATATCAACATTAATCTTCATAAACGGCTTGCTCCTCATTGATCCGGCGGCGGCTACTGGGGTACAACAGATCCCTACAGGTTCCTATATACCGAAAAGGGGCCATTAGAACAGGGTTTAGGGATGAAAAATTTACTGGGCGCGGAAACGAGCCCTTATCTTCTACAGCACCGGGACAATCCCGTGCATTGGCAGCCCTGGAGCGCGGAAACCCTGGCGCTCGCCAAAAAGGAGGGCAAGCCGATCCTTCTCAGCGTCGGCTATGCCGCCTGTCACTGGTGCCACGTGATGGCGCATGAGAGCTTCGAGAAGGCGGAGACCGCCGATCTCATGAACGATCTCTTTATCAATATCAAGGTGGATCGCGAGGAACGCCCCGATATCGACCAGATTTACCAGAGCGCCCTCGCCCTTCTTGGGGAACAGGGTGGCTGGCCGCTCACCATGTTTCTCAATTCCAATGGCGAGCCTTTCTGGGGCGGCACCTATTTCCCGCCGGAAAACGCCTATGGGCGGCCGGGATTTCGCAATGTGCTGCAGACCGTCTCGGATATTTTCAAGAACGAGCCTGAAAAAGTCACCAAAAACCGCGATGCCCTGAAAGCCGCGCTCAAAAACCTCAATGACACGAAGGAGGGCGAGCGCCCGAAACTGACCATGGAGGTGCTGGAGCGCATCGCCGCCCGTTATGCCGAGGAAGCGGACCCGATCCATGGCGGCATCGGCTCGGCGCCGAAGTTCCCGCAGACCTATGTTCTGGAGAATATCTGGCGGAGTTATCTCCGCACCGGGAACACGGCGCTCTCCGAAGTCGTGATCAAGGCACTGACCGCCATGTCCCAGGGCGGGATTTATGATCATCTCGGTGGCGGCTTCGCCCGCTATTCCACAGATACCTTCTGGCTCGCGCCGCATTTCGAGAAGATGCTCTATGATAATGCGCAGATCGTCGACCTGATGCTCACGGTCCACCATGAAACAAAATCGGAGCTGTTCGAGGAACGGATCCATGAGACCATCGGCTGGCTGCTTCGGGAAATGACGACGGATGAGGGCGGATTTGCCGCCACCATCGATGCGGACAGCGAGGGCGTTGAGGGCAAATTCTATGTCTGGTCGAAGGCCGAGATAGATGAAATTCTTGGCGAGCATGCCCCGCATTTTGAGGAGATTTACGGTGTGGTGCCCGAGGGAAACTGGGAAAACATCAATATTCTCAATCGCTTGTCCTATACGGACCGGCTCGACAGTGAGAGTGAGGCGGCGCTGGCGCCAGAACGCCAGAAGCTGTTCGAACGCCGCGAGACGCGTATCCGTCCGGGGCTGGATGACAAGGTGCTGACCGACTGGAATGGCCTGATGATTGCGGCCCTCGCCCGCGCCGGACAATATTTCGAGGAGGCCCACTGGATCGAGGCGGCAGAAACGGCTTTCGTCGCCATCACGACCCATTCCATGGAATTGGGTGGGCGGCTTTATCACAGCTACCGCCTCGGCCAGGCGAAAGCCACCGGACTTCTTGATGACTACGCCAATATGGCGCGCGGCGCGCTTTTTCTTTATGAGGTGACGGGAAAGGCCTTTTATCTTGAGCGGGCCGAGCAATGGGTAGAGATTCTGAACGCGCATTTCTGGGACGGGAACGGCGGCGGCTATTTCTATACCGCCGATGACGCGGAAGCGCTGATCATCCGCAGCAAGAACGCCCATGACAATGCCGTGCCCGCCGGGAACGGCACGATGCTGGAAGTCCTGGCGAAGCTGCATTTACTCACCGGCGCGCGGGAGCCGTTCGAGAAAGCGACGGCCCTGCTCCGTTGCTTTTCCGTTGACCTTGCCCGCAATTTCTTTCCGCTTGCGACCCTGCTCAATAATTTCGAGACACTTGTGGATGCCCGCCAGGTGATCATCGTCGGCGCCCGGAGCGATCCGCAAACCATTGATCTGTTGAATGTTTTAAACGATTTCAGCCTGCCGTCCAAGGTCGTGAACGTACTTGAGGACACGGGCAATCTCCCCTTCGATCATCCGGCAAACGGCAAGACGAAGCAGGGCGGCAAGGCGACAGCCTATCTCTGCACCGGGCCGGCCTGTTCGCCGCCCGCCAATTCCGTCGTTAGTTTTGCCGCACTACTCACGGAGAACACGCGCCATGCCCCAGCTTAGCCTGCATAGCCCGGTCGGCGATCTGACGATCACGGAAGAGGACGGCGAGATCGTCTCTCTTGACTGGGGCTGGGTGCCGGAAAAATGGCAGAACGCAACGCCACTCCTGGAGACGGCCATAGAGCAGCTCAACCAGTATTTCGACGGCGAGATCGGCGATTTCGATCTGCCGCTGAAGCCCCCCGGCACGGAATTCCAGAAAAAAGTCTGGGCGGAGATGCTGAAAATCCCGGCCGGGCAGACCAGGAGTTACGGGGAGATCGCAAAGATCCTCAATTCCGCGGCGCAACCCGTGGGCTCCGCCTGCGGCGCCAACCCGATCCCGATTATCATTCCCTGCCACCGGGTGCTGGCGGCGGGCGGCAGGATGGGCGGCTATTCGGGGGATGGCGGCCTGGAGACCAAGAAAGCCCTGCTGCGGCTTGAAAAGGCCCTGCCGCATGAGCAGCAATCACTTGATTTATAATAAAAATTTGCGGGCGCGCAAGAGAAGGAAAGAAGAATGACAAAAGCAATCGTACAGCATGAACATGGCGGACCCGAGGTCATGAAATGGGAGGATGTCACGCTTGGCAAGCCCGGCAAGGGGGAGGCTCTCGTGCGCCATACCGCCGTCGGACTCAACTATATCGATGTCTATTTCCGCACCGGGCTTTATCCCGCCCCGCTCCCGCTCACCACGGGAATGGAGGCCGCCGGGGTGATCGAGGAACTTGGGGATAACGTCACCGGCTTCAAGGCCGGCGACCGCGTCGCCTATGCGGGCCGTCCCATCGGCGCCTATTCGGAGGCGCGGGTCATGCCCGTCGATAACCTGATCGTTCTCCCGGATACGATCGACGACAAGACGGCGGCGGCAATGATGCTCCAGGGCATGACCACGGAATATCTCCTGCAGCGAACGTTTCACGTGAAACAAGGCGATACCATCCTCTTTCACGCGGCCGCCGGCGGTGTCGGGCTCTTTGCCTGCCAATGGGCGAAGCATATCGGCGCAACAATGATCGGGACGGTCGGATCGGAGGAGAAGGCGGCGCTGGCGAAAGCCCATGGCTGCGCCCATACGATCCTCTACCGCGAGGAGGATTTCCAGAAACGCGTTATGGAAATCACCGGTGGCAAGGGCGTTCCGGTCGTCTATGACGCCATCGGCCAGGAAACATTCGAAAAATCCCTCGATTGCCTCAGCCCTCGCGGCCTCATGGTCTCATTCGGCAATTCGTCCGGGCCGGTGAAAAGTTTCGATCTTGGCATTCTCGGCGCCAAGGGCTCGCTCTATGTGACCCGACCCTCGCTGATGACCTATAACGCCACCCGGCCGGAACTTGAAAAATCAGCGGGCGATCTGATGAAACTCGTCGGCAGCGGCGCGATCAAGGTCAATATCGGCCAGACCTACCCGCTTTCCGAGGCCCGCAAGGCCCACGAGGACCTGGAGAGCCGCAAAACCACGGGCTCGACGGTGTTTACGGTCTAAAAGCTTCCAGCTTCCAACAAAAAAGGCGCCACATGAGGCGCCTTTTTCCATGTAAGATATTGATATTTATCACGTATTCATGGATTCGAAGAAATCATCGTTGGTCTTGCTCTGCTTGAGCTTGTCGAGCAGGAATTCCATGGCGCCGGTGGTGCCCATGGGGTTGAGGATGCGGCGGAGCACCCACATTTTCTGCAAAGTTGCCTTGTCGACCAGCAGTTCCTCTTTCCGGGTGCCGGATTTGGTGATGTCGATGGCCGGGAAGACGCGCTTGTCGGAGAGCTTGCGGTCAAGGATGATTTCCGAGTTGCCGGTGCCCTTGAATTCCTCGAAGATCACCTCATCCATGCGCGACCCGGTCTCGATCAGGGCGGTGGCGACAATGGTCAGCGATCCCCCCTCCTCGATATTGCGGGCGGCGCCGAAGAAACGCTTCGGGCGTTGCAGGGCATTGGCGTCGACGCCGCCGGTCAGAACCTTGCCGCTTGACGGCACGACGGTGTTATAGGCGCGGGCCAGCCGGGTGATGCTGTCGAGCAGTATAACCACATCGCGTTTATGCTCGACCAGGCGCTTCGCCTTCTCGATGACCATTTCCGCAACCTGTACATGGCGCGCGGCAGGCTCATCAAAGGTGGAACTCACCACTTCGCCGTTTACCGACCGCTTCATGTCCGTCACTTCCTCGGGCCGTTCATCGATCAAAAGGACGATGAGGTAGACTTCCGGGTTATTGGTGGTGATGGAATTGGCTATATTCTGCAAGAGAACGGTCTTGCCGGTCCGGGGCGGGGCGACAATCAGCGCCCGCTGGCCCTTGCCCTGCGGCGAGACGAGGTCGATCACGCGGGCGGAGTTTATATTGTTGCTGGTCGGGTCCGGGGTTTCAAGCTTGATGCGCTCATCCGGATAGAGCGGGGTAAGGTTGTCGAAATTGATCTTGTGGCGGGCTTTTTCCGGATCCTCGAAATTGATCGTCTGCACTTTCAGGAGGGCGAAATAGCGCTCCCCGTCTTTCGGGCTGCGGATCTGTCCTTCCACCGTATCGCCGGTGCGGAGCGAAAACCGCCGGATCTGGCTCGGGCTCACGTAGATATCGTCGGGACCGGCGAGATAGTTGGCGTCGGGAGAGCGCAGGAAGCCAAAACCGTCCTGCAGGATTTCCAGAACCCCGCCGCCGGTGATTTCGGCGCCGCTTTCCGCTTCATGCTTGAGGATGGCGAAAAGCTGTTCCTGCTTGCGCATGGTGGAAGCATTTTCGATTTCGCGTTCTTCCGCCAAAATAAGGATTTCGGCCGGGGTTTTTTTCTTGAGTTCCTGGAGATTCATGGGGTTTTCTGTGTTTGATAAGGAATGATACAGGTAAGGAGACGGGGAAATTACTTTATCGAGGGTATTCAGCGGAGGCCGGTACGTAAAATTGCGCTTTCACTCGTGAGGCAATGAGACCGTGGAACAGAGATAGTCCAAAGAAGTTAACGCATCTATTGCCAGTTTTATCTCCGTTAGTCAAATGAAATATGAAAGTGAAATGACCGTTCAGAAGGGTTTGACAACAACCAGGATAACAATTCCGATTACCAGAACCGTCGGAATTTCATTGACCATGCGATAGAATTTGGCGGGCCGGGTGTTTTCATCCGCCGCGAATTCCTTGCGCCATTTAGACAGATAACCGTGGAATCCGGCCATCAGAAATACCAGCGCGAGTTTCAGCCAGATCCACAAGTCCGCCCAATGGACAATCCCCGGCGTCAGCAACAGCAACCCGCCAAACAGGAAGGTCATGATCATTGCCGGATTGATGATCCCGCGGAGCAGCCGTCGCTCCATGATCTTGAAGGTTTCCGATTTATCCGAGCCTATTTCGGCGTCCGCATGATAGACATAGAGCCGCGGCAGATAAAACATCCCCGCCATCCAGGCGATCACCGAGATAATATGCAGGGATTTCACCCAAGGGTAAATTTCAGCCAGAATGTCGCCCATGCCCTCGCCTGCTATTATTTCTCGCAAGTTTTCTCTCACAACCCGGATATGGCGTCATGACGCCACCATCACACAATCCTTGAATTTCGCCGGACAAATCCGTACGCCCGCCCCATTCGTTATACCTATAGTTTTGATATTCAACACCATTTCGGCAAGACCGGCAATAAAATCTGCTTCCACGCCAACGGTTTTTACGCGGCGATAGTCCGCAACTCCCGCCTCGTCCGCGAGTTTTGCATATTCGATATCGAGCTCGACCAAGGTTTCCGAATGCTCCGATACGAAGGCGATCGGTACGATGATAAGGCTCAATTTCTCTGATCCCGCGCGGCGGATTTCATCCTCTGTCGAGGGTTGCAGCCATTTCATCGGCCCAACCCGGCTTTGATAGCAGACCTTCCAGTCCAGACCATCGATATCGAGTTCCTTGACGATCCGGTCAGTGGTTTGTTCAATCTGCCATTGATAGGGATCGCCGGCATCGACAATTTTCTGCGGCAGGCCATGAGCGGAAAAAAGAAGACGCGCGGGTTTCCCTGCCAAATCCTGCAACACTGGCGCAATCAACCCGGTATAGGCCTTGACAAGCCCCGTTTCTATTGGATAGCAGCAAAGGGTGGCGGTTGGCGCAAGAATACCGGCCCTGTCCGCGCAAATTTTCCAGTCATTTAGCGACGAGGCCGTCGTTGTCGAGGAAAATTGCGGATAAAGCGGCAGGAGAATGATCTCATCCGGATCATAGGCTTTTACTTTATCGGCAACCTCGCTCGCAAAAGGATGCCAGTAGCGCATGCAGATAAAAACCTCAAATTGATCCGTCCCCGCGGCATCAAGCGCTGCTTTAAGCGCGGCAGCCTGCTCTTCCGTTTGTGGCAGGAGAGGCGACGCCCCACCAATATGCGCATAGATTTCCTGTGCGACCGGCGCACGGCGGCGGGAAATCAGCTTCGCAATCAGCCAGCGAAACGGGTTTGGCAGCCTGATGATAGCCGGATCTTTGAAAAGATTGAATAAAAACGGCTCGACCGCATCGAGATTGTCCGGTCCTCCGAGATTGAACAGGATAACTGCCTTGCATGCCATGTTATTTCCCCTATTCGCCGCAGATCAATTGGGCGAGCCGGGCGACATTTTCGGGCGGCGTCTGTGGAACAATCCCGTGACCAAGGTTGAAAATAAACGGCTTTTTACCGAGAATTCGGAGGATATCGGCAACGCGGCGCTCCATCGCAGCGCCGCCTGTGACCAGCAGCATCGGATCCAGGTTACCCTGCACCGGCAGAACCGGCTGCAGCACTTTCGATGCCCAGTCAAGCGGCGTTCCCGTATCCAGGCTGACGGCGGTGACGCCTGTCTCCCTCACAAACTCGATAATATTGGCCCCCACGCCCTTGGGAAAGCCAATGACGGGCAAATCCGGATGCTGGGTACGCAGACCCT
The DNA here is from genome assembly GCA_021741195.1 of Sneathiella sp. Lineage (GTDB taxonomy): Bacteria > Pseudomonadota > Alphaproteobacteria > Sneathiellales > Sneathiellaceae > Sneathiella. The sequence goes on from JAIOYL010000030.1 coordinate 14,029, forward strand.
CGACGATGCGTTTTGTCGGCTCTATGGACCATTTTCGAAATTCATCATCGGGGAGAACCCCCGCCCAGGTATCGAATATCTGGATGACTTCCGCACCCGCCGCCACCTGCCGTAACAGATAGTCCGTGGTCGCCTCGACCAGCAAATCCATCAGATGTCCGAAACCGGCGGGATCGTTATAGGCCCAATGCTTGATATGGGCATAATCCTTCGATCCCTTGCCCTCAACCATGTAAGTCGCCACCGTCCAGGGAGCACCGGCAAAGCCGATCAGCGTGCAATCCTTCGGGATCGACTGGCTGAGACGGGCGACGGTTTCATAAACGGGCGAAAGGGTGTCATGAATTTTGGTAAGGCCGAGTGATTTCAGACCGGCGATGCTTCGGACCGGATCCAGCACCGGCCCCTCGCCTTCGCGATAGGCAAGCGGTTGACCAAGCGCATGGGGGATGAGCAGGATATCGGCAAACAATATCGCGGCGTCCATGCCATAGCGGCGGAGCGGCTGCAGCGTCACTTCCTCCGCAAGCGCCGGATTATAGCAGAGGTCGAGGAAGTTTCCGGCTTTCGCCCGGGTTTCCCGATATTCCGGCAAATACCTTCCTGCCTGGCGCATCAGCCAGAAGGGCGGTCTGTCGGTCATCTCCCCTGACAGGCTTTTGAGCAGGCGTTTATTTGAAGCGTTTGTCACAGGCGATACCTTCTCAAAACTTATCCCTTTAAATAATATATTTAAATATAAGATGGTAGTTGTAGTTGTTGGTTGTGGGTCATGGGGATTAAAAGTTATCCACGCCCTTTATAGAAATTCTGGGGATAAAATCCAGTCATTCGGTGATTTGTGAATATATACGGCGAAAAGAGATTCTTGGCTCACTTAAAAACCGGGGATAGCGGGGATAACCGTAAATAGATGCCTTCCTGTAATAATTTTACCCATAATTATCACCCTGTCTTTACAACTTTCCACAGCCGGACAACAGAACCTTAAAAAAGAGGTCAGTGGGGAGAAAATTTTTGGGATTTTACGAATAGCCATGTTATCCCTGTTATTCACGCTATCCACAGGAAAAAAATGCCCCGCATGGATCAATTTCATCTCCACCTGGTTTCCGATTCAACGGGTGAAACCCTGCAATCCATGACCAAGGCCGCGCTCGTGCAATTCGAGGGGATTTCCCCGGTTGAGCATGTCTGGACCCTGACCCGCACCGTCCGCCAGCTTGACGATATCCTTGATTCCATTGTTAAAAAGCCCGGTCTCGTGCTTTACACCCTGGTTAATAAGGAAATGCGCGACGTGCTTGAAATGGGGTGCCAGCGGGTTGGTGTGCCCTGTGTTTCCGTCCTCGATCCCGTATTGTCTGCCTTCTCGAATTTCCTGGGACAGGAAATCCGCCGCCTGCCGGGCCGCCAGCATATGCTGGACAAGAACTACTTCGGCCGGATCGAGGCGCTCAATTTCACCATGGGCCATGACGATGGCCAGATGCCCGAGGACCTTAACGAGGCGCAGATCGTGCTTGTCGGTGTGTCGCGGACATCAAAAACGCCCACTTCCTTTTATCTCGCGCACCGGGGCTTCAAGACCGCGAATGTGCCGATCGTGCCGAGCATTCCGCTGCCGCCAACCCTGTTCAAGCTGAAAAAACCGATGGTTGTCGGGCTGACGACCAGCCCCGAGCGGCTCTCGGAGATCCGCAAGAACCGCCTGCTCAGCCTCAACCAGACGGTGGATACCGACTATGTTGACCGCGAGCGCATCAAGGAGGAAGTGATTTTCGCCCGCAAGCTCTGCACGCGCGAGGGCTGGCCGATCATCGATGTCTCCAGGCGTTCCGTCGAGGAAACTGCGGCGCAGATTATCACCCTGTATAACCGCCGCGTTGAACAGACAGGATCAGCACAGGGATGACACTGATTCTGGCTTCAAGCAGCGCCGCGCGGGCACGGATATTGAAAAACGCGGGACTGACCTTCGAAATCCGCCCGGCGCTGGTTGATGAGGAGGAGGTCCGCCACGCCATGTATGGCGCCAAGGCGCCCGCCACGGATACCGCTGTCGCGCTGGCCGAGATGAAAGCCTCCAAAGTCTCGCGGAACCATCCCGAAAGCCTGGTGATCGGGGCGGATCAGATCCTGGAATGCAATGGCGTCTGGTTTGACAAGCCAATTGACCCCGATCATGCCCGCGCGCATCTCGTCAGCCTGAAAGGCAAGACCCATACACTCGCGAACGGGATTTGCGTCGCAAAGGGCGGGTCGGTTATCTGGCACCATAGCGATCAAGCCCGTCTTACATTTCGCAATTTCGATGATGCCTTTCTAAACGAGTATCTGAACGCCGCGGGCAGTGACATTCTCTCCTCCGTCGGCGCCTATCAGGTCGAGGCGCTGGGGGTTCATCTTTTCAGCAGGATCGAGGGGGATTTCTTCTCCATTCTCGGCCTGCCGCTGCTGCCGCTCCTTGATTTTCTGCGCGGCCATAAAATCGGGCTTGTCGCATGAGTGGACGCCAGAAAAAGATCGCCGGTGTCATGGGCTGGCCTGTCAGCCATTCCCTGTCCCCGCGCCTGCATGGCTACTGGATCCGGAAATACGGGCTTAATGCGGACTATCTCGCCTGGCCGGTAAAGCCGGAGGAACTCAGGGATAAATTGCATGCGCTTGCCGAGGAATGTAGTAGTCAAGGGCAGATATTCCGGGGAGCAAATCTCACCATCCCCCTTAAAGAGAAGGCTCTCGAGATCGTTGATATCCTTGATCCGTCGGCGAAACGGATCGGCGCGGTCAATACGCTGGTTGTCAGTGAGGACGGGAAGCTTATCGGGCGGAATACGGATGCCACCGGCTTCACGGACTCCCTGAAGGAACATATCGATACCAGCCGCCTGCAGGGCGGAACGGCGGTTATCCTCGGGGCTGGCGGGGCCGCGCGCGCCGTCGCCACGGCGCTGGTGGATATGAAGTTGCCGCGAATACGGATACTCAATCGGTCGATTGACCGCGCTAAGACGCTCGCCGGGCATATTGGTGCGGAGGCCGAGACGCTCCCTTGGGAAGAACGGAATAATGTGCTTGAGGATGCGGACCTGCTGGTCAATTGCACCAGTCTCGGCATGACGGGGCAGCCGCCGCTCGAGATTTCGCTCATTGGCCTGAAAAAGACGGCGGTGGTCAGTGATATCGTTTATGTACCGCTGGAAACAGAGCTCTTGAAAAAGGCGCGGGCGAGAGGGAATATTGCAGTGGACGGGCTCGGCATGCTGCTGCATCAGGCAAAGGCCGGGTTCGAAGCCTGGTTCGGCGTGACGCCTGGGGTAGACGCGGATTTACGCAAGGACGTGCTGGAAGGAATAAAAGCAAAATGAGCATGATACTCGTCGGCCTGACCGGCTCTATCGGTATGGGCAAATCCACCGTGGCCGGGATGTTCAGGAAGCTCGGTATCCCGGTCTATGACGCGGATGCCGAAATTCACAAGCTCTATGCCAAGGGCGGCGCAGGCGTGGAGCCGATCCGCAGCGCCTTTCCGGATGCCGTGGTCGAGGATCACGTTGATCGCAAGCGCTTGAGCAAGCTCGTCCTCGGCAATGAGGCGGAAATCAAGCGTCTTGAATCTGTCATCCATCCCCTGCTGAGCGAGGGCCGCGCCGCGTTTTTCGAACAGGCGGTGAAGGACGGCCATAAGCTCGTTATCCTCGATATCCCGCTGATATTCGAGACGGGCGGCGAGGACCGTGTTCACAAGATCGTCGTCGTTTCGGCGCCGCGCCACGTTCAGAAAGAGCGGGTCCTCGCCCGTCCCGACATGACAGAAGAGAAATTTAACGCTATTCTGGCGCGGCAGGTGGATGACGCGGAGAAACGCAAGAAGGCCGATTTCGTCATCAACACCCATTGCCCGGAAGAGGAAACCTTCGAGCAGGTGAAGGCGCTGGTGGAAAGCTTGAAAAATGCGTGAAATTGTACTGGATACGGAAACGACGGGGTTTTATCCTGAAAACGGCGACCGCATTGTAGAAATCGGCTGCCTCGAGTTGATCAACCATATCCCGACCGGCGCAACCTTTCACCGCTACATCAACCCGGAACGGGACATGCCGGAAGCAGCCTTCAAGGTGCATGGATTGAGCACCGAATTCCTGCGCGGCCATAAGGTTATTGCCGAGGAAATAGAAGAGTTTATGGAATTTATCGGCGATGCCCGCCTGGTGATCCATAACGCCCAGTTCGATATGAAGTTCCTGAACGCGGAACTGGCGCGGCTCAACCGGCCGGCATTGCCAATGTCCCAGGCGCTGGATACGGTCGGCATGGCGCGGCGCAAGTTTCCGGGCGCGCAGGCCAGCCTCGATGCGCTTTGCCGCCGCTTCGGGATCGATAATTCCGCCCGCACCAAGCACGGCGCGCTCCTTGATGCGGAGCTGTTGGCTGAAGTTTATCTGGAACTGATCGGCGGGCGACAAAGGGGCCTTTCCCTCGGCGGTGAGGAAAAGGATATGCAGGCAACGGTCAAGGCCGAAATCCGCGCGCCCCGCGTTCATACGGCAAGCGAGGCCGAACGCGCCGCCCATGCCGCCTTTCTTGAGACTATCACCAACCCGATCTGGCAGAGATAGCCGGGTTTCGCCGTTACGCGTGGCCGGCAGGTTGTTGTTGGGCGGCGATCTGGTTTTTGTGGTCGCGGAAAAGCGCGGAAAAATCGATAGGATCAAGAAGCAGCGGGGAATAGCCGCCATCGCGGGTCGCATCGGCGACGACGCGCCGGGCAAAGGGGAAGAGAAGCCGCGGGCATTCGATCATGCAGACCATTTCAACGGTGTCCGCCGGAAAATCCCTGAGCTGGAACAGGCCGCCATAAACAAGCTCGACAACAAAGGCCGTTTCCTCGCCATGATTTCCCTTGGCCTCGATACGAAGCTCGACTTCATAGAAATCCTCGCCGCCCGCGCGGGCCTGAATGTTCACCGCCAGTTGAACCTGCGGCTGACCCTTGTCCGGATCGAGACTTTGCGGCGCATTCGGGCTTTCGAAGGACAGATCCTTCACATACTGGCGGACGATCGCCAGTGACGGCTGTTTCTTGGGGGCTTCCTGTCCATTGTCTGACATGAAGGGTTTCTCCTGAGCTGGGGCGGTCCGGCATCGGCCGGAGTGAAATTTGACAAAGTGGCTAACATGGATGCGGCGTCCGGGCAAGCCCGGCACCGTTATTTTTCTTTCGACCAGGGACTGTCCGGATTGCGGGGGCCTTTGGCGTCGATTGACTTGGTGTTTTTCTCGATGACTTCATAGTCGCCGTCGATGATCGTCTCGCCGTCCTTTCCGGTCCGGTGCATGGAGCCCGATCCCCGGATATTGGCAGCGACAAAGATCGAATGCGCGGCAACATAGGCCGCCAGCGCCCGCCTGAGCGGCGGGATCAACAGCAGGAAGCCGATGGTATCGGTGACGAAACCCGGAAGGATGAGGAATAATCCGGCAACCGCGAGAAAAATACCTTCAAAGATTTCATTCACGGGCGTTTCCTGCCGCTCCAGCGCTGCCCGCGCCCGCATGAGCACGCTCAATCCCTGTATCCGGATCAGTGCGATGCCGATCAGCGCCGTGATCACCGTGATCGCGATCGTGTTCAGCGCCCCGATCTCGCCCCCGACTTTTATAAAGACCATGATCTCGACAAGGGGAATTCCGATCAAAGCCGCCAAAAATAATAAAGCCAAACTTGTTTATCCTCACGAGAGTTTCTATGTAGTTAGTACATAAGCGGCATCGGGGTTATTTTATAAGGTACTGGACCTTAGGTCTTTAACCCGTTAACCTCTTATAGAGAGCTGTCCTTTACATAAGGGCTATTGGAAATTTTACCAAACCCGATTTGAAGATATTATCATGGACAACGGATTTCAGTTCCTGGACATCATTCTGCTCGCGGCGGTTGCCGGATTTATTTTCCTGCGCCTGCGAAGCGTGCTCGGACGGCGGATGGGCCATGAACAAACACCGCCCGAAGAAAAGGCGCGTCGGCGGGTAGAGGGCCACAAGGCCGATCTTGATGATGGGCCGGCCGAGGATAATGTTGTCCTGCTGGGCGACAAGGCCAAAAAGGTCCAGCCGAGCCCCTTTGCCGGAACGGCCCTGATGCGGACGCTGAACCTGATCCACTCGATCGACAAAAGCTTCGATCCGGCAACCTTTAATGAAGGAGCCCAGGCGGCCTATGAAGCCATTGTTGTCGCCTTTGCCAAAGGCGACCGGGAAACGCTGAAAATGCTGCTTGCCGATGATGTCTATGATAATTTCGACCGCGCCATCCGGGACCGGGAAAGCCGCAACGAGGTGATGTCGACAGATATCGTCGCCATTCATACGGCGGAAATCATAGACGCGACACTGGTGCAGAAGGACGCGGAGATCACGATCAAGTTTGACGCCGAAATGATCAGCATGACCAAGGATGAGGATGGCCTTGTGGTGTCCGGCGATCCGCAGCCGCACCGGGTTCGCGAGCTCTGGACCTTTGCGCGCAACCTGAAATCGCGCAACCCGAACTGGCTGCTGATCACCACCCGCAGCGCGAATTAGCCTGTAATGGCGACCAGGCGACCGACGTTTCCGGCGCATAGAAAGATATTGGCCGTTGCGCTCCTGATCGCGCTGGCCGGTCTCGTGCTTGTTTTCTGGTTTTATCAAAGCAGGCCGCCGGTGGAAGACAATCTGTTTTTGAAAAAGGCAGGTTTTTCAGAGCTTCCGGGCTGGCAGCAGGATGATTTAGCCGCGTTTCTGCCCGCTTTTCTCAAATCCTGCGCGAAAATCCAGTCCCTGCCACCGAGTCGGGAGATGGGCGGCACCGGCATCGGCGGCATCGCCGCGGACTGGCAGCCGATCTGTGCGGAGCTGCTCACCCTACCGCCGGAGCCGGGTGTACTGAAATCTTTTTTCGAGAAGAATTTCACACCCTTCCAGATCCTCAACAACAACATCGAGACCGGTCTTTTCACGGGCTATTACGAGGCGAGCCTGCGGGGCAGCCGGACGCGCCATGCGCCCTACCTCACGCCGCTCTACTTGCGCCCGCCGGAGCTGGTGATGGTCGATCTTGGGAAGTTTCGCGAGGAATTGAAGGGACAGCGCATCGCCGGACGGGTCGTGAACGGGGACCTCCTGCCCTATCCGGATCGCGCCGTCATCGAGAGCGGCGCGCTTGATAACCGCGATCTTGAGCTGGTCTGGGTCGATAGCGACATTGACGCCTTTTTCCTGCATATCCAGGGTTCCGGCGTCGTCGAGATGGACGACGGGACGACGCTCCGCGTTGGCTATGCGGCACAGAACGGTCACCCGTACCTTGCCATCGGCCGCGAACTGATTAACAAGGGCTACGTGCCGAAGGAAGAGATGTCTATGCAGGCCATTCGCAGCTGGCTTGAGGCAAATCCGGATAAAGCCAGCGAATTGATGCATAAAAACGCCTCTTTCGTTTTCTTTCGCGAATTGCAGACCGGCGGCCCGATCGGCGCAGAAGGCGTCGAGCTGACGCCGGAGCGCAGCCTCGCCGTTGACCGCAAATGGCTGCCGCTCGGCGTGCCGCTCTGGCTGGTGACGGAAGTCGCGCCGGCCTCCAGCAGCCTTGAAACGGAAAAATTCGAGCGGCTGGTGATGGCGCAGGATACGGGGGGCGCGATTGTCGGCCCGGTGCGCGGCGATGTCTTCTGGGGCCATGGGGATTACGCCTATGACATGTCCGGCGGCATGAAAAGCGAGGGAAAGCTGTGGATTTTATTGCCGAATGCCGTGGTGGCACGGCAAAGTCAAGGAAGCTAGTATATGGAATTCCTGACAGACTATCAAATCTGGGCCAGTTTCCTGTCGCTGACCGCGCTCGAAATCATTCTTGGCATCGATAATGTTGTTTTTATCGCCCTTCTGGTCAATCACCTGCCCGAGGAAAATCGGCAGAAAGCCCGTATTACTGGCCTGTTTCTAGCGCTATTCATGCGGATCGCCCTGTTGTTCAGCGCGGTCTGGCTGATCGGGCTGAAGGAACCGTGGATCGAATTTTCCGGCTTCTCCCTGTCGGGCAAGGATATGCTGATGCTGGGCGGCGGCCTTTTCCTGATTGCCAAGGGCACCTCCAGTATCCGCGAGGAGGTCACCGGCGAGCAGAAGGAGAGTTATAAAGGCTACGGGGGCGGATTTGCGGTCACCATTCTTCAGGTTATCATTATCGATTTCGTCTTTTCCTTCGATTCCATCATCACCGCCGTCGGGCTGACAACCAATATCCCGGTTATCGTCGCCGCGATGGTCGTCGCCATGATCGTCATGATGATCTCCTCCAAATTCGTTGCGGACTTCATCGCCAAGCATGCAACGCTGAAAATGCTTGCCCTCACCTTCATCATGATGATCGGCGTGTTTCTGGTCGCCGAGGGGCTCGGCTTCCATGTGCCGCGCGGCTATATCTATTTCGGCATGGCCTTCTCGCTCGGCGTCGAAATGCTCAATATGCTCGTTAGGCGAAAGAAGGTATAAGGGACGGATGCTGTTTGCCGGGATAAGCGGCAAGATATCTGGTGAAACGGCGAGGTAAGCGGTATAGTTCTCGCGGAATAATTGGGAGAGTTAAATGTCCGCCACTGCAAAACCAAAAAACGTGGCCCTCTTTGTCACTTGCCTTGTCGATCTGAACCGTCCCTCCGTCGGTTTCGCGGCGGTGAAACTGCTGGAAGCGGCGGGGTGCACCATAGTGGTGCCGAAGGCGCAGACCTGCTGCGGCCAGCCCGCCTACAATTCCGGCGATAAAAAAAGCGCAAAAGCGATCGCAACCCAGGTCATCCGCGCCTTCAGGGGCTTCGACTATGTGGTTGCGCCGTCCGGTTCCTGCGCCGGGATGATCCGCCATCATTATCCGGAGCTGTTCAAGGATGACGCCACCATGATGGTGGAGGTCGGGGAACTGGCGAGCCGCACCTATGAGCTTGTCTCGTTCCTCCACGACATCTGCGGCTACCGCCCTGAAAATGTCCGCCTGGAAACCACCCTTACCTATCATGACAGCTGCAGCAGTTTACGAGAAATGAAGGTGAAGGATCAGCCGCGCGCGCTTTTAGGCAGCGTTGACGGGCTGGAAATCCGCGAGGCCGAGGATCGGGAGGCCTGCTGTGGTTTCGGCGGGACGTTCTGCCTGAAATATTCGGAAATTTCCGAATCCATGGTCGACACCAAGATTACGAACCTTCTGGCAAGCGGTGCCGAGACGCTGGCAGCTGGCGACCTCGGTTGCCTGATGAATATCGCCGGAAGACTCAAGCGCCGCGGTGAAAAAATGAAGGTACTGCATGTCGCCGAGGTGCTGGCGGGCATGGGCGATACGGCTGGTTTGGGCGAGGGAGAGAACTGATGCAGGTCACCAGCCGCCATTTCAAGGAAGGCGCCCATGCGGCGCTCCATGACAAGGATATCCAGAAAGCCTTTTCCAAGGTCAAGGGCGGTTTTCCCGTCGCCCGCGCGAAAGCCGCGAGTGAGCTGCCGGAATTTGAGGATCTGCGCGATGCCGGGCGGGACCTGAAGAACCATATCCTCGAGAATCTCGACTATTACCTCGAATATTTCGAGGATCAAGTGCTGCTGCAGGGCGGGCGGGTGCATTGGTGCAGCAATTACGCCGAGGCGCGGGACGTTATCTTGCAGATCTGCCGCGATGCCGACGCCAGGACGGTGACCAAAGGCAAATCCATGATCACCGAGGAAATGGCGCTCAATGATTTCCTCGAAAAAAACGGGATCGAGCCGATCGAGACGGACCTTGGCGAATATATCATCCAGCTCGCCCATGAATATCCAAGCCATATCATCGCCCCGGCATTGCATAAGACGAAAGACCAGGTGACGGAGCTTTTTCATGAAAAACATGGAAAATACGGTTTTACCGAGCGCCTGACCGATCCGCAGGCGCTGGTCAACGAGGCCCGGAGCATCCTTCGGGATAAATATGTCGCCGCCGATGTCGGCATTACGGGCGCGAATTTCCTGATTGCCGAGACGGGCTCCACGGTCATCGTCACCAACGAGGGCAACGGCGATCTCACGCAGAGCTTGCCCAAAACCCATATCGCCGTTTCCAGCATCGAGAAGGTGGTGCCGACCTTGGAGGATGCGAGCCTCTTCCTCCGCCTGCTCGCCCGCTCCGCGACGGGTCAGGAAATGTCCGTCTATACGACCTTTTCCACGGGTCCGAAGCGGCGCGAGGATATCGACGGACCGGCAAGCTTCCATGTGGTGATCGTCGATGGCGGGCGCAGCGATCTGGTCGGCAGCGACAAGCAGGATCTCTTGCGCTGCCTTAAATGCGGAGCCTGCATGAACCATTGCCCGGTGTATCAGGCGGTTGGCGGCCATACCTACGGCTGGGTCTATCCCGGACCGATCGGCGCGGCGCTCAACCCGCAGATGGTTGGCCTCGAAGAAACGCGTCACCTGCCCAATGCCTCCACCTTCTGCGGCCGCTGCGAGGAAGTCTGCCCGGTGCGCATTCCGCTCCCGAAAATCATGCGGCTCTGGCGCGAGCAGGCGTTTGAGACAGAGGTGACGCCGAAGCCGGAGCGCTGGGGGATTGGCCTCTGGGCGTATTTCGCCCGCCGCCCCGCGCTTTACCGGATTGTGACGCGTATAGGCGCGAGAACACTTAAAACCATCGCCGGTAAAAAGGGCCGGATTGTCAAACTCCCGCTGATGGGTGGCTGGAGTTCGGTCCGTGATTTCCCGGCGCCGCAAGGGGCGACCTTCATGGATCAATGGAAAAAACAGAACCGGGGGCGGAAATAATGCCGGCACGCGACAAGATCCTCGGCCGTATCCGCCATAATCTCAAGCGCGGGCCGCTTGGCGAAGAGGCCGCCAATGCGCTGAAGGCGCGTCTCGAGGGCCATTCCCGGGGGATCGTGCCGAACCGCACAGAGCTCCCGCATAAAGCGCAGGTTGATCTGTTCGTGGCAAAAGCGAGCGCGCTCGCGGCAACGGTTGCGCGCATCGCCACGCTCGACGAGGTGCCCGAAGCGCTCCGCGACTATCTCACAGCGCATAATCTCTCGACCAAGATCAAGATGGCTCCCGACAAAAGGCTCGACGCGCTTCCCTTCGACAAAACGCCGATGCTGGAAATTACGCGAGGGAGCGCCGAGCCAAGCGACGAGGTGAGCCTTACCCCGGCCTTCGCCGGCATCGCCGAAACCGGCACGCTCTGCATGGCGTCCGGGCCGGAGACACCCTCGACGCTTAATTTCTTGCCTGAAAATCATGTGGCGGTGATCAAGGCGAGCCAGATCACCGGCACGCTTGAGGACAGCTGGGACCGGCTCCGCGCCGAATATGGGGTGGGGAACCTGCCGCGCACCATCAATTTCATTTCCGGCCCGTCGCGCACCGCCGATATCGAGCAGACGCTGATCATGGGGGCACACGGCCCCCGCCGCCTGCATATCCTGATCGTTGACGATGAGAAAAAATCCTAAACGCCCGCAAGGGCTCTCGAAAGCCGACCGCGATCTCTGGGATCATGTGGCTCGCAGCATCGACCAGATGGAAAGCGATCGCTTTACCGGAGCCGGGCCCGGCACCATAAAGGTGCCCCCGATCAGTGCGGCGAAATCCACCATTATGGTGCCTGAGAACGGATCCGCAAAACCGGCCAGCCCCCGCCGGATCAGCGCCGAAGACATGGCGAAAGCCATGGCGGACTGGCCGAATTCCCACCTTTCCGAGAGAATTGACAGCCCGGAGACCACACCGTCGCGGCGGAAGAATGTCCCGGGGCTGGATAAGCGGAGTGCGGAACGTCTTCGCAAGGGCCAGATGGAGATTGACGGCCGGCTTGACCTTCATGGCCTCACCCGCAATGATGCCCATCGACGGCTCAGAAACTTCATCACGGCAGCGCAGATTCAGGGCAAGCGCTGCGTGCTTGTTATTACAGGGAAAGGCTCCGCCGCGCAGAAAACCGACGACGCCCCCTTCATGGCGCCGGAAAAGACCGGAATTTTACGCGAAGCCGTGCCGAAATGGCTGGTCGCGCCGGATTTACGTCACCTGGTTATTGACATACGCACCGCGCAGCCGAAAGATGGCGGAAGTGGTGCGCTCTATGTATTATTGCGGCGAAACCGCAGTTAAAAGAATAAAAAGGATGGGACGATGACGCCCTTTGGCCTGCGCGTGCGGGGCTTGCGCGCTGCCCGCGGAATTACGCTGAAAAAAATGGCCGGGGATCTCGCGATCAGCGCCGCCTATCTTTCGGCGCTGGAGCATGGCCATCGCGGTCGTCCCTCCTGGTCGCTGGTCGAGCAGATCAACGCTTATTTCAATATCATCTGGGACGATGCCGAGGAATTGCAGCGCCTCGCCTCGCTCTCGCACCCGAAAGTGACCGTCGATACCAGCGGCCTCAGCCCGGTGGCGACGGAATTTGCGAATTTACTGGCGCGGCAAATCCGCACCCTCCCGGAGCCGCGCCTGCGCGAGATGCTGAAATTCCTCAAAAGCCAGTCGGCGGGGCCATGAGCGCGGAACGCTCCGATAAAGGCGTCCGGCTCGCGCGCGGGGTTCAGCTCCTCCTCCATAATATGGGCTATGACAGCCTCAATGAGGTCAAGCTCCGCACCCGGCGGCGCGTCGATGTCATGGGGATCAATGAAAAGGGGCGGATTATCGTAGTCGAAGTTAAAAGCGGCCCTGCCGATTTCCGCGTCGACGAGAAATGGACCGAGTATCTCGAGTTTTGCGACGAATTTTACTTCGCCGTGGCGGAGGATTTCCCGACGGACCTCTTGCCGGACGATCACGGCCTCATCATCGCCGATAATTTCGGCGGATCGGTGCTGCGGGCGTCCCCGGATTCCAAGCTCAACGGCACCCGCCGCCGCAATGTCACGCTGCGCTTCGCCC
>JAIOYL010000202.1 GCA_021741195.1 Sneathiella sp.
CCAGCCCATGCTTTGCGCAGCCTCGAGAAAGGCCCCGCTACCGAAACCGACATCCAGCAGGCGGGCTCCCGCGTTGGGTCTTGGAAGATTCCGAAACCCCTGCTCAAGCCTGTCCCGCAACCCGGGTATAATCATTGCCGCAGGTATTCCGAGCCTGTTGGCAGGCTGCATTTCCGTTCCAAACCTCCAGTTTTTGTATCCATTGGCCATGTTTCGCCGGAGACGCCGCAATAGGCTTAATTGCTGTATGTCTTCTTTGTTGGGCGGAGTATGAGTATAATACCGGCTATAGGCTAAATAAATGGTATCAGGTGAAGGGCGGGGGTCAAGAAATGCGCAGCGACAGTCCTGACACTCATAAAGAGACCATTTGCCAGGCGCGCAAAAGAATACCTGGTCTGTTAACTTACTGTAAAGTAGATTCCTTTGACTTGACCCGCATAAAGGACAATTCGGAACGCTTTCAAGTCCGTGTTCAGGCCAGTGGTTGCTCATATATTTAAAGCGCTCTATTTTTTCCAGTTATTTTGGTAATCAGAGTACGTTTGAACTTTTCAGCAATCTGAGCCGCAAAAGATAGAAGTTTCCAAAATTTTCCGTCAAAACGGCGGGCCTGAAAATAGTTGAAAACGCCTTGCAAACCCGGCCGTCGATGGGGAGTTCGGATAAAGTACTTGGGACATATTGATTGCATGCCCTCATCTTCTAACACTGTAAATGGTACATTCTTCTTCCATATAACATAAGGCAAACTGATCTGATCTCGTTGGCTATATCGCCGGAGATGAGTCCACCAGAGTTCCATCGCTTCCTGAACACGGTCATCACGGTGAGCTCGAATAATGACGTAATTTGCCGTAAGAGGTACGTTTTCAGGCATCCCGTTCGCACTATACTCAGCAAGCTGCTTTTCGATTACCTTCAAATCTTTTTCAGAAAACTTATTGAGCTGGAAACATGCAGTTGCTTCGTCATAAATATTATTGCGTGAGGGATGTGCAGGGCAAGCCATCACCGCCCCTTTATTCCGCACATGCTCGATAAGTTCCATAAAGTTGCCAAGAATGCGTATATTTCCATCAATGTAAACCGACCACTCAGAATCTGGCAAATAAAGATGAGGGAAAAACTTATAATGCCTGTTAATAAGATTCGGTGGCAAATGCTTTAAAGAACTGCTTATCGGTAGCACTGTCCAGCCTTCGGCAAAGATACCCGGAGTGTCAGTAAAGCAAAGATAATTGATTCTCGGATCTTTATAAAGAGGAGGAAGAAGCCAGTCATAATTGTTTGTAATACAAGTGTATACAATATAATCCTTCATAAGGATATTTTTACATCTCTCATATTTGGTTTTTGCAAAAGGTGTTATAGTTTTCTGCAGGCAGAGAAAGACTTCTTAATCGAGGTGAAAGCTATTTGAATGTAACTTGATTCTTTATTGCTCATCAAAAACTACAGAGAGAGCCTTACGTTTAATACGTCTGACAATGTTCGGTTTGCGTCGCTGCTGTTTTAACTTTGACACCCGGAGTTCATAGAGATCTGGGTGTATTAGGTCAATGTAATCGTCATCAGTAATTTGCCATGGCTCAAGTCTTTCATTAAGATCGGTTAAAAATTTAGATATGTAAAGAAACATATTTTGTTTATAAATGACATTTACGGTTTCGTTGCTCCAAAATGTCTTTCTAATGATATCGTATGGTAAGAAATCATGTTTATCAAATTCCTCTTTCCAATAAGACTGTCGCTGTTCATTAACATGACCGGTGCCGCCTTGGCACGGAACAGCTGCGGAAAAAAGAATAATATTTGATACGTTGCACAGATTACTTATCAGATATTTGCCACGCTCGTCAGAAAGATGCTCAACCACTTCTATACAAATAGACAGATCAAAGGTTCTATCGAATTTTGGCATTTGATTTGAAAAGTTTATTGCGGAAAAATTTTCAAGAGGAATTAATAATCGATCTTGATTGACCCAAGGACCATCAACTCCAACGAAATCATTTATACCCAGTTCATTGAAAACAGACAACCAAACACCATCAGCACAGCCGAAGTCTGCAACAGAATCAAATTGATAAAATTGTTTTATTACTGGGATTATATTTTTTGCTGATTGGTATGCCAGCTTCCTTCTTTTCAAATAAAATTTTTCTTTGTATCTTAAACCCATTTTATTGCCTCGATTTTGTGGAGAACCAGTTTTTTTGCTGATATTAAAGCTATTCTGTTCCGCTTAATTATGGCAGATTTTTTCAAATACTGCACTGGAAGGTCACATTGTCAGCGTTTCTCGCTGCATTATAATTTTTAAGGCATCGATAAACTTGATTTTTCTGTTTCCTCATCGTTGTGAAACTGGAAGAAACAACCCTGCCTTTCAAAGCAAAGTATTGGTGCCAGCACGAGGAAAGATCAAATTTTTGGAGTTACAGTGTTTATACCCGTTTAAAAGGAAAAATTGATATATTGAGTTGTTTATACACCCAAAATGAAAACATTATATTTAATATAACAACACTAACGGATCTGCCTATAGCTGCACCTGTAGCCCCCCATAAGGGGATGGTTAAAGCATTAATTATGACGCATACGATGGCTGAAATCGTTGCACCTTTAAAATTCAAACGCTCATTTCCCGTCATAAGTAAGAGAATGCCCACCGCACCCATCAGGACATTTACAATTTGCCCGCAACATAAAATTATAAGAGGCCAAGTAGCCGGCACATAGTCTTGCCCTAAAATTACAGGTATAAACCAAATACCTCCAACCATCAAAAATAGGGCCGCCGGGAGGCCATAAAACAACATTGCTTGGGTACTTTTTATGTAAATCCTTTGTAATCGCTCCAAATGACCGTTTTTGTAAAGACTGGAAATTGTGGGGGCAATTGTAGCCTCAACAGCGCTTAGGCCAAAAGGAACGATCATGGCCGCTCGCTGAGCGATTCTAAAAATTCCTACACTTTCAGCTGCTCCTAAAAAGCCTAGCATTATAACCGAAATTTCCCTATTCAGTAGCCCCATTCCGCCAGCCAAAAGCATTGGTGAAGCACTGTGCGCCCAAATTTTGGTCTTGTATTCAGGTAGTGCTTGCTTAACTTCCACAGGCAAGGCTCTTTTCAATAACAAAAAAGTAATTCCAAGTGTCAGTATCGCTGCCAGAACCCGCATGACTATAGCTTGCTGCGAACCTATCCCATCGGGATACAACAGAAAGAAGCCTCCGAAAAGAAGTAAAAACAAAACAGGGTGTAATATCTGGCTTAACTGTCCGGGAATGATCCAGCCTAACCCCCGGAGTGCTGAGTTGTGTATCTGTGTAAGGGCGCTCAAGGGGACCAAGAATAGGGCGATCCAGAAAGTTATGAGGTTCATAGCGCTTAAATATTCTGCCACAAAATATGCAATCGTGCCGACCAACAGCACGATTGCAGCCGAAACGAGCATAACGCTTTGTATCCCCCGCCGCAAGAGCCCGCGAATCAGTGCATAAGCTCCTTCAGTTTTGTAGGCTGCTGTTTCTCGAACTGTCAAATGCTGAATGCCCAGCATAGAAGGCAGTGCGAGTAATTGAGACATGGCAATGGAGAAAGCATAGATTCCGAATTCCTTTACGCCAAGAAGCCTTGCCAGCAAAATAGCTGTTATGAAGGCGAGCACGCTACTGGCTATCTTGATGATAAAGGAACCTGAGGCAGAGCGGATTAAGTGGTTGCGCAGAGACTCTTGAAATCCTATATTTATCATTTAGTTCAACTTTCAGCGTTAAAATTAGGGGGGACACAAATGCGGGTAAATTGGTTTAGAATCTTGAGGATGGGGATTGCGAATTGGGTCGCCCATTAAAGGGCGTGTCAATAGTAAAAACACCACCCCATAGGGATCCGGGATCCTTTTTCTTTTGCACACCAAGCGTTGCGAGCTGCTATGACCTCTGTTTCTTTTATAAACCGCGCCCGGGATCACAAACGATGGATCGCGGGGTCTATGACCCGCATCAGTCACCCATATGGTTCAAGGCACTTACCGGCACTACCAGTGATGCCCCTGGCCCGAGTTGGCCCCAGAAATTCCTCGGTTCCATGTCGGCTCCAATTGTTTTGTCACAGATCAAGTGGTTTCATAACCAGCCCCGTGTTGGCTGCCTACATAGGCGGACCAATAATAGAAACAAGAGGTGGGTGCGGGTAGCTTCCAATCGGACCAGATGGATTTTCAACCAACCCCACAACCGGATCACTGCTGCACCCAAAATTGTTTGAGAATGGTCTCTGAGATCGTTATCTATTCGTAATTGTTTCTTTTGTTCGAAAAAAGGCCTTTTTTGGGGCTTCGAACGAACTCAATGATTGCCGATGTGACTTAACTTTTTGAATTGTATTGATAAAGTTGGAATATTTCTCATTTGGATTCCCTTTTTGAGTGTGTTGTTGATCCGGTTTTTATAGTGAGCTGTCAGGGAAGCGTTATCGTCAAAGCCTGTCAGGCTGAGCAATGAAGCATGGTCAATCAGAAGGTATCTTTGCTTTGGCTTGACGATCTCGCTGTATTCGCCGTGTTTGCATTGTCTTGGATGCTTGACTACTCCGGCTCGACTGTGGAATGGTCTCTGAGACCGTTAGAGACCGTTAACTATTCGTAATTGTTGTTTTTGTTTGAAAAATATGGCCAATTTTGGAGCTTAGAACAAACTCCGTGTTTGCTCAGGCAGATTAACTCTTTGAATGGGGCCTTGGGGGTCTGACCCCGGACTGTTTCATTAACTACCTGTTATTACAATTGATACTCGGATTATTTGCTCGTGGGTATGCGATAAAATCGATTACTCATTGATATGATTCGAGTTTTCTGATTCAAATTCCCACTCAAGCATGTGATTCGCCACGAGTCGGCCATATGCCGCCAGTTCTTCCCAAACAGCCTGCTCACGTCCACTGAACAGCCGTAGCCCTTCTAACTTCCTGTATATGGTGTTTGGGGGGGGGCTGACCCCGGCTCGCCTTTGTAACCGATTGTTATAATTTAAAATACGTTGAATTTTTAAGTGTACGTTGGCTATAAAATCTACTACCATCTGTTATTATTGAAATTTTATAATTCAATATCCCAGCGAAAGAAGCATAGAGCCTAGTGCAGAGAGAAATATCTCAAATCTGAATCCTGCCGGTTCTTCCCATCAGCCTGCAAACCTTACTTTACACATCGCGTCAAACGCGATGTGTTTACACTTTCTTGTCTTTTCATCTCAGGAGACGGTTTCCAGGTGGATGTTTTCGTGGGTGTGGGCCAGGTTCCGCAGGGCATCGCTAAAGCCGGACTGGCTGAAGAGAGCATAGTGCTTTTGGCCTGTTTTCCCCAGATTAACCTTGTGGCTTTTTTCCAACAACTGAAAATAGACGTCTGTATCTACAGGACGGGCAGTATATTTGCATTCTCCAAAGACCACATGCCTCTTGTCTTCGCCTATTCCGAGAAGATCTATCTCCGTATTCTTGTCCCACCACCTGCCGGCTTGAATCAGACCCAGGTGTAAGGCTACGGGGTCGGACCTATATAACCAACTCAAATATCACCAAATACGTTCCACAAAAGCCCGTTTTTACCTTTTAGATCCCCAATTTTCCCGTTAAAATCAACGTTGTAAGCAGCAAGCGGCTCCTGTAAAGCATACA
>JAIOYL010000203.1 GCA_021741195.1 Sneathiella sp.
GAGGGTGGTCGGCGTCTTCACCGCACCGACAGCCCTGTCGCTGTCGACAAGGACCGCGTCCGTGTTCGTTCCGCCCACATCAATGCCAATGCGTTGCATTATCTTTGTCCTTTAAAATACTGATTTATAATCGAAGTCGAATCCGAATGCGCGCGGGCCGACAAGCTCCAGACCACGCGGGGTAAGAAAGATTTCCGGCGCGGGCAGAGCCAGCACCGTGACCCGCTGGCCATAGCGGATGGTCTCGGTCGCGATGCCGTCGCCGTTGATGCTGTCAACGACGCAGATCAGGTCCGGGGTCATCACCACCGGCGCGCCATTTTGCGATCCGACGGAATATTCATTCTGGAAATCAAGCGTGAACTGCTTACCCTGATCCTCGTCCATGCCCTCAAGTTCGGCGCGGCCGCGCAGGAATCCTTCCGTCGTGCGCCGCTCGATATCAGTGATCTTGCCCTTGAATATCTTGAGGCCCTGGCAGTTTCCGACGATCGCCGCAACCGGATCGCTGTGACGGGCGCGCGCCTCGAACACGGCGCGGCCAAGGCTGATCGCCTTGCTGGTCGTATGCAGAACACCATATTTCTTGACTTCCGCGCCCGAGCGCGGCGCCTTGCAGGTAGATGCGGTCGAGCCGAGCTCGGTGCAGATCTTGCGGCTGATCCGCTCCATCCATTTCCAACTGTCGGCGGTCTTGATGAGGATCTCGTTATTGCGGATATCGGCCATGGCAAGTGGATAACATTGCAGGCCAGCCGCGGAAAAGCTCGTCATCTGGGCTTCCGGATAAGCGCGGCCCATGCTGTCGGCATCAACGGTTGGCAGGCCGGAAATCGCCGAAACCATGAGCGGCAAAACGCCGTTGCCGCCGCCGATTTCGACCGGCATCACCGCATCGAACTTGCGCCCGAGGTAATCCTCGAGGATGCGAAGCGGTTTCAGCGAGTTATGGGGATCACCGAGCCGCTCCATGCCGACGATCGGCGCGCCCTGCGTCGAGAGAACCGCGACCAGCGCGTCATCGGGCAGGCTCATCGGGTCTTTGAGGACAACCCGGTGGCCTTTCCTGTACAGCTCACGGACATTCAGGAGATTAAGATAGGGCGATCCGCCGCCGCCGGTCCCGAGGATCCAGGCGCCAAGCGCCAGCGCCTCGACCTCCTCCGCGCTTATCAGCCTCTCCCCCGGACCGAGCGCAGGCTCATCGCCGCTCCGGAGTACCGTTTCATCCTTGAATTTCGCCATATTCCTCACCGTACAATTTGCTATTGACCCAGCTTACCCAAGCCCGCAAAGATGGCAAATACGTACCGGTACTTAGGGGTTGGGCTCAGTTTCCCTTTGGACTGTCGGGAATGGCCCGATGACGATATAGTAAAACCGTCCACCGCGAATTTATGGGAAAGAAAAGAAGAACAGTGCAACGCCTTGTCTTTATTACTGCCGGGCAATCTCCCAGAACGGAAATGATCGACGAGGTCCTCAGCTATCTGGAAGCAGACGTCCAGACGGTGGAATATGGCGCGCTCGACGATCTGACACTCGCCGAAATCCGCGAGCTGGAACCGCAGCGGCGCGAAATCGGCATCGCCACCACCATGCGCGACGGCACAAACGTCGCCATATCCGAAAGCTGGCTGCGCCAGAAAATTCTCGAACTCTGCGCGGATCATGGACGCTCCATTGCCGATCTCACGGTTATCGCCTCGACCGGCGTGTTCGATTTTGGCTCGACAAACCCTTACGTCATCCATGCGCAGAATATCCTCGATGAATTCATGGAGGCGTTGATTATCGCCGGACAGAAAATCGGCCAGATACGCCCGCTTCCGGGCCAGGTCGCGGCAAGCGAGGAATTGAAGGCGTTCAATATATCCGCGGTTTATGCGCCAACAGGCGATGAAAACGCGTTGATCAAAGCCGCACAGCGGCTTCGGGGTCGCGATTTTATCGTTCTCAATTCCGTGGGATATAGTGCGCGGGACCGCGATATCGTTGCACAGGCTTCCGGAAAACCGGTCATCCAGATGCGCCGGATGCTCGCCGGCACTCTCGGAAAGGCGCTGAAGCAGAACCGGAAAATGTCCGCCGGGGAGGAACTGCTGGAGGGAAGCGCGCTTCGCATGCGGCTGACGAAGCTGACCCGGCGCGAATACCAGGTCTTCGATCTCCTGGTCAAGGGCCTTGCCAACAAGGAGATCGCAGGTGAACTCGGCATCAGCCACCGGACCGTCGAAATCCACCGCGCCCGCATGCTCGCCAAGATGGGTGTCTCGACGGGAAGCGAACTGATGCGGCTCATCGTCCAGAATATCTCGCGCGCGAAAATATGAGTCCTCAGGCCTGCTCTAACTGAAGATCTTTATTATATAAAAAACATCTTACTGCACGATTATTTTCAACTAAATAATTAGGAACGGAGCGAGAATCGCAGATACCGGCCATCGCCTTTTCGCAGCGTGTATTGAAGAAACATCCTCTGGGCAGATCGAGCGGGCTCGGGATATCGCCAACGAGCGGCTTGCCGCGCCGGGGCTGGCCCGGCTCCGGCAGTGGAACCGCTTCCAGCAACGCCTTGGTATAGGGGTGTTTGGGATTATTGAAGACATCCTCGGTCTCCCCCTGCTCGACGATCTGGCCGAGATACATCACCGCAACCCGGTTGCAGACGTAGCGGATGACCGCGAGATTATGGGAGATGAAGAGATAGGTCAGGTCCAGTTCCTTCTGGATCGATTTCAGGAATTCGAGGATCTGCGCCTGCACCGAGACATCAAGCGCCGAGGTCGGCTCGTCGAGGACCAGCAGTTCCGGATTGAGCGCAATCGCCCGCGCAATGCAGACCCGCTGTTTCTGGCCGCCGGACAGTTCATGCGGATAGCGATAGAGAAACTGCTTTTGCAGGCCGACGATCTCGAGCAGCGTGCCCACCTTCTCGCGGAGTTCGGGCCCGCGCAGTTTGGTATGCAGGATCAGCGGCTCGGCCACCGAGCGCAGGATCGTCATCCGCGGATTGAGCGCCGAATGCGGGTCCTGAAAAACCATCTGCGCCCGCCGCCTGAGGATTTTCTCGTCCGTGCGGTTGAGACTGGTGATATCCTGCCCGTCAAAAATAACGCTGCCGCCGGTGGATTTATTCAGATGCAGGATGGTCCGGCCAACCGTTGATTTGCCGGAGCCCGACTCGCCGACAAGACCCAGTGCGTCGCCCTTCCTGATGTTCAGGTTGACCTTGTTGACTGCCATCAGGACGGCTTTCTTGCCGCCGGAATTGATCTTGAAGCCAACCGAGAGATCGCGTGTTTCAAGCATCGTCAAATCCCTCGCTGTAAAGATGGCACAGGACCGTCCGGTCATGGGCCGCATTGTTGCGATTGGGCGCCGGGGTGCCGCAGATCTCCATCGCTTTCGAGCAGCGCGCCTGAAACCGGCAACCGACCGGCGGGTTCAGGAGGTTAGGCAGGAAGCCGGGGATGCCGAACAGTTCCTCCGGCGGCCGACCCGGATGCGGGATGGATTTCAAAAGCCCTTCCGTATAGGGATGCTTCGGCCGCCCGAACACCTCCTCGATCGTACCATACTCGACCACCTGCCCCGCATACATCACCGCGACATTGTCGCAGATCTTGGCGACCACGCCGAGGTCATGAGTGATGAGGATGACCGAGAGGCCCATGTCATCGACAAGCTCGGCGATCAGGTCGAGGATCTGCGCCTGTATGGTGACGTCGAGCGCGGTCGTCGGCTCGTCGGCGATCAGCAACTTGGGCGATCCCGACAGTGCCATGGCGATCAGCACCCGTTGCCGCATCCCGCCCGACAATTCATGCGGGTAGCGGTCTATCTGCGTTTCCGGGTTCGGCAGATGCACCTTGCGGAGCATGTCGACGGCATGCGCCCGCGCCTCTTTCCGGCTTTTCTTCTCGCCTTTCGCCAGCGCCTTCTGATGCGCGAGGATAACGTCGGTCATCTGGGTGCCGATAGTGAATACCGGGTTGAGATAGGTCATCGGATCCTGAAAGATCATGGCAATCTCGATGCCGCGGATTTTCTTCATTTGCTCGGGGGTGACCTTCAGCATATCGAGGCCGTTATAGAGGATCTCCCCTGAAATGACCTCGGCGGGTGGGCTTGGGAGCAAGCCGAGCACGTTGCGCACGGTCACCGATTTCCCGCAGCCTGTCTCGCCGACGATGCCGAGAGACTCGCCCTTGCCCACCGACAGGTTGACACCGTCCAGCGCATGATAGACGCCGTCAAAGGTGTTGAAATTGAGCCGGTAGTCGCGAATATCAAGAACAGGTGTATTTGTCATTCTCTCCCCCTCGGATCAAGGATGTCCCGCAAACCGTCCCCCAGGAGGTTGAAGCCGAGGACCGTCAGGTAAATGGCGAGGCCGGGGAAAAAGGAATACCACCACCAGTCCGGCAGGTAATTACGTCCGACGCTGATCATCGCGCCCCATTCCGGAAACGGCGGCTGCGCACCCAGGCCCAGGAAGCCGAGGCTGGCGGCGCCGAGAATGGCCATGCCCATATCCATGCTGGCCTTGACGATGATCGGCGACATGCAGTTGGGCAGGATATGAACGAAGACGATCCGCATCCGGCTGGCGCCGATCGAGCGCGCGGCATCCACATAGATGGCGCTTTTAAGGCTCAGTGTCTTCGCCTGCACCAGCCGTACATAGCCCGGCCACCAGACCAGAGACAGCGCCAGCATCGAATTGAAGATGCCGGGGCCGAGCACCCCGACGATAGCGATGGCCAATATGAGCCCCGGAATGGAGAGAAAAATATCCGTCACCCGCATAATCGCCTCTTCCACCCAGCCGCCGACATAGCCCGCAATAATCCCGAGCGGAACGCCGATCAGCATGGCGATACCAGTAACGATCAGGCCGATCTGAAGCGACACCCGCGCACCGATCACCACCCGCGTAAAGATATCGTCGCCGACCTCGTCGGTTCCGAACCAGTGTTCTGCGCTGGGTGGCAACAATTTCCTTTCCAGGTGCACAACCCCTTGCGCGTCTTCCGGATAGGGTACGAAGGACGGCCCGAAAATCACCAGCACCATAAAGACGGAGATGATGCCAAGCCCCAGCATCGCCGCGCCGTTGCTCCGGAAAATTTTTGTGTAAAGACGCAACGTCCGGATCGAACTTGCGTGTTTCTCAGCCCATGTCGGGGCGGTCATGTCATCTGTTGATAAAGCCATCGCTCCCGCTCCCTACGCGTGTCTGAGGACACGGGGATCAAGCCACCCGTATATGATATCGATCAGGAAATTGGTCACCATGAACCAGGCGCCGAGCACCAGTGTCACGGCCATGACCGGCTCGAAGTCGGACGCCGTCGCCGCCTGCACAGTGTAGAGGCCGATCCCGGGCCAGTCGAAAACGGATTCAACCAGAACAGTGCCCCCCAGCATCCAGCCGAAGCGCAGGCCGATAATGGCCAGCGTCGGCAGCATGGCGTTCTTGAGCGCATAGGCGCTGATAATCCGCAAACGCGATATGCCTTGCGCCCGCGCATTGACGATATAGTCAAGGCTCAGTGTTTCAAGCATCTCGGCCCGGTTCACCCGGACGATGGAGGCCAGCGCCGGGAAGCAAAGCGCGATCGCCGGC
>JAIOYL010000204.1 GCA_021741195.1 Sneathiella sp.
CGCCCGCATGAAGGTCCGCCCCGCCGTCCAACGCGCCCTCGCCGGAGAGCAGGGCAAATAACCGTCCCTATCGCTTGATCGGCTTGTATTTGATGCGGTGGGGTTCGGTCGCTTCCTTGCCGAGGCGGCGGCGCTTGTCTTCCTCATAGGCCTCGAAGTTGCCCTCGAACCATTCGACATGGCTGTCGCCCTCATAGGCGAGCATATGGGTCGCGACGCGGTCGAGGAACCAGCGGTCATGGCTGATGACCACGGCGCAGCCGGCGAACTGCAACAGCGCCTCTTCCAGCGCGCGGAGCGTATCGATATCCAGGTCGTTGGTCGGCTCGTCGAGCAGCAGGAAGTTCGAGCCTGATTTCAGCATTTTCGCGAGGTTGACGCGGTTGCGCTCCCCGCCCGACAGCTGGCCGACCTTCTTCTGTTGATCCGAGCCCTTGAAATTGAAGCCCGAGACATAGGCGCGGCTGTTAATCTCCTTTTTACCAAGCGAAATCACCTCGTTGCCCTCGGAGATTTCCTCCCAGACATTCTTGTTGGGATCGAGCGTATCGCGGTCCTGGTCGACATAGCCGAGCTGCACGGTCGGGCCGACCTTGAATGTGCCCGCGTCCGGCTGCTCTTTCCCCGTCAGGAGCTTGAACAATGTCGTCTTACCCGCGCCGTTCGGGCCGATGACGCCAACGATAGCGCCCGCAGGGAGTTTAAAGCTCAGATCGTCGATCAAGAGACGGTCGCCATAGCCCTTGGAGATATGATCCGCCTCGACCACCAGATCGCCGAGCCGCTGACCGGCCGGGATATAGATCTGCATCGATTCCGCCTGTTTCGAGTTCTGCTCGGCCAGCAAATCCTCATAGGCGCTGATGCGGGCCTTCGATTTCGTCTGGCGGCCTTTCGGTCCCTGGCGGATCCATTCGAGTTCGCGATCCAGCGTTTTCCGCCGCGCATCCTCGGATTTCCCTTCCTGCGCGAGGCGTTTCTCCTTCTGCTCCAGCCAGCTCGAATAATTCCCCTCCCACGGGATGCCGTGGCCGCGGTCGAGCTCCAGGATCCAGCCCGCGACATTGTCGAGGAAATAGCGGTCATGGGTGACGGCGACGACGGTGCCGGAATAATCATGCAGGAAGCGCTCCAGCCAGGCGACACTCTCGGCATCGAGATGGTTGGTCGGCTCGTCGAGCAGCAGCATGTCGGGCTGCGAGAGCAAGAGGCGGCAAAGCGCGACGCGGCGGCGCTCCCCGCCCGAAAGCTTGGTGACATCGGCGTCCCCAGCGGGACAGCGCAGCGCGTCCATGGCGATCTCGACCTCGCGATCGAGGTCCCAGAGGTTCTGCGCGTCGATCTGCTCCTGCAGCTCGCCCTGCTCATTGATCAGGTCGTTCATCTCGTCATCGGTGAGCTCCTCGGCGAAGCGGGCGGAAATCTCGTTGAACTTGTCGAGCAGCGCCTTCTTCTCATGCACCCCGTCCATGACATTACCGAGCACGTCCTTTGCCGGGTCCAGCTCCGGCTCCTGCTGGAGATAACCGACCTTGACCCCGTCGGCGGCCCAGGCCTCCCCGGTAAATTCCGTCTCAACCCCGGCCATGATTTTGAGCAGCGTCGACTTACCCGAGCCGTTCAGACCCAAGACGCCGATCTTGGCGCCCGGGAAGAAGGAAAGCCGGATGTCCTTCAACACCTGCTTGCCGCCCGGATAGGTCTTCGACAGACCGCTCATCACATAAATATACTGGTAAGACGCCATAGGGATAACCGCTCCTGATCCACAAAATAAAGCTTGCGCTCCTTTTAACGAAGGGACGCGGGGAACGCAATTGTTGTGATAATCCTGAAGTTCTTTAGTGCTTGCCTACATCTCACATAAAAAGAAAATCAAAATAACTGGAGGTTGCTGACAGTTTCCATTAAACCAGTGGCTATATAACCACTAAAGGAATTAACGAATTATGCCAATAGAAGATGACGTATCATTAGTTCCAAATGAAGCTGCAGATTCAGAAGCAATTATTACATCGAAAATTCCGGAAGATATCCGCAATAAATATGACGTATATAGTTATCGAAGCGCTGCGGTCATACTAGCAGAGAGTTTTCCTGAAGAATTTGGCGATTTATTGTTCGCGCTACGTGAATTTAATATAACCAAAAATATGATTCGCACGGCAGGCGGCAACGAGTCAGAAATTCCTAAAATAATATCGCACGAATTACGGCCACGTGGATGGCATGAGACGATAATCCAAGGCGATCTTATAGTTAAACTGTTTTGGAAAGAAGAATACGGCGAAATACTAGCAGGTAAAAAGAAATTTGAAAAAAAGTCACGTGAAATTGTGCGCGAAAAATACTTGGATGGTCATAAAATTGACTATGTAAAAAGCAAGGTTGCCTTCGATTTAGAGTGGAACAGCAAAGATCAAACATTTGATCGCGACCTGTACGCTTTCAGTGCATTTGCTCAAACCGGCGTAATAGACGTTGCTGTAATTTTAACTCGAAGCGAAAAGTTAAATCCGATATTCAGGGAACTTGGCGAAGCATTAAAAAAAGATGGTTCAATCGATCGAAAAAGCAACGGTACGGCAAGAATGACATACGAAAAATTTGGGGCCAGTACAACCTGGATGGGTAAATTGCTTTATCGCCTTAATGCAGGTAGGAATGGCGGATGTCCTGTGTTAGCATTTGGCATTACTCCTAAATGTATTGAGGATTGGGAAGAAGATGCATGAAGTAGATCCAATCAAAGAATTTAGGGACCAACTCGCGGGGAAAAAATTTTCCACCGTATTAGCAGATCCGCCGTGGCGGTTTCAAAACCGCACCGGTAAAATGGCTCCTGAACATCGCCGGCTATCTCGCTATGAAACTATGGGCCTTGAAGAGATCAAAGCACTTCCCGTTTCAGAATATACGACGGAACCTGCACATTTATATCTTTGGGTACCTAATGCTTTAATGCCAGAAGGATTAGAAGTGCTTAAAGCTTGGGGTTTTGAATATAAAAGTAACCTTATTTGGCATAAAATTCGAAAAGATGGCGGCCCAGATGGTCGAGGCGTCGGGTTCTATTTTCGCAACGTAACTGAAATGATTTTATTTGGTGTCCGTGGAAAGAACGCCAGAACTCTGCCTCCTGGTCGTCGACAGGTAAATTTTCTCGCGACCAGAAAACGTGAACACAGTAGAAAGCCCGATGAGCTCTATAACCTTATTGAAGCCTGCAGCAGGCCCTCATTTCTGGAATTGTTCGCCCGTGGAACACGGGAGAATTGGACCGGTTGGGGTAATCAGTCTGAAGATTATGAAATAACTTGGGATACGTATTCCAATCATAGTCGGCAAGAAATTCTCGCTACAAGTGGAAGCTAGAGAACGGCGCTATTCCGAATTAATCTTATACCCCTCACCCTGCAAATAAATCCGCGGGCATCATGCCGGTTGTGATGGCGTAGAGCAGCAGCGTCACGGTCAGCACCGAGAGCGAGGTGGTGACGAGGACGGTGGCGGAGGCGCGTTCGACCCAGACGCCATATTGCTGGGCGATGACGAAGACGTTGGTCGCCGTCGGCAGCGCCGCCAGCAGGACGGCGGTATAGACCCAGATGGGATCGAAATCGCCGAACCAGCTTAAAGAGAGATACATCAGCAGCGGATGCACCACGAGATTAAACGGCACGATAAAGCCAAGCTCGGGCGGCACGCGCTTCAAGGGCCGGAGCGCCAGCGTCACCCCCATGGCAAAAAGCGCGCAGGGCGCGGCGGCCTGGGCGAGATAGTCGATCAGCCGCCCGACCGGCACGGGCGGCGTGAATTCAATAATGGCGGCGCCGACGCCGACAATGGTCGCCAGGATAAAGGGATGCAGGAAGACCTTCTTGGCGATCTCCAGCATCAGGCGGAAAACATGCTGCTCCTTCTGGCTGCTAAGCGCCATCATCGTCGGCGCGATGGTGAAATGCAGGATATTCTCGAAGCAGAAAATCAGCGCGAGCGGCACCGCCGCCTCTTCTCCGAAAGTGAGGAGCGCGATCCCCGGCCCCATATAGCCGATATTGCCATAGGCACCCGCGAGCCCCTGAATGGTCGCCTCGGGCATTGTGGCTTTCGCAAGAAACCGGGCGATGGCATAGACCATCAGGAAGATGACGAAGGTGGTCGAAATATTGGTGGTGATGAATTCCCAGCTCGTCAGCTTCTCGATCGGGGTCTTCGAGAGCAGCTTGAAGAACAGGCAGGGCAGCGCGACATAGATGATGAAGGTGTTGAGCCAGCCCATGGCCTCGGCGGGCTGCCTGGTGATCCGCGCAGTGAGATAGCCGAGCAATATCAGCCCGAAAAGGGGAAAGACAAGCCCGGCGATTTCAGCCATTCAACGCATATCCTTGATAGTAATCAGACTTTCCCTACCTACAGCGCGCATGCGAAAGGGTCAATCGCAAAGGCCCTATTCCGCCGCGAGTTGGCTGACATCCCCCTTGTGGAAGCGGGAAAGCAGATCCTCGCGCAGGCCCCTTGCGGCGGCCATATGGGTTTCCTTGACATGCCCAAAGCCCCGGATATGTTCCGGAATTTCCGCAATCTCGACGGCAAGGGGCAGGTTTTCCTTCGTGAGGCTGCCACAGAGTTCCGTCATCGTCGCCTCATATTCCTTTATCAGGGCCCGCTCGGCCTTGCGTTCCTCGGATTGGCCGAAGGGATCGAGCGCAGATCCCCGCAGGAATTTGAACTTGGCGAGCAGGCCGAAGGCCTTCATCATCCAGGGGCCGAATTCCTGCTTGATCAGGTGGCCGTTCTCGGGGTTCCTTTTCGCGAAAATCGGCGGCGCGAGATGGAACTTGAGCTTGAAGTCGCCCTCGAACTGGGCGTTCAGTTTCTCCGCGAAACTGCCATCCGTATAGAGCCGCGCGACTTCATATTCATCCTTGTAGGCCATCAGCTTGAAGTAATAGCGCGCGACCGCCTCCGTCAGGGCGGTGGAGCCCGGCTGCGCCGCCGCTTCCGCCTTGCCGACGGTCTCCACCAGTTTCAGGTAGCGTTTCGCATAGCGGCCATTCTGATAACTTTTAAGGAAATCGGCGCGTTTCTCGATGATTGTCTCAAGGGTTTCAATCCCGATCACGCCGGCGGGCGCGTCCGGCAGGGCGATTTTCTCGACCTTCGCCTGATCCGCCGCCGCCTTGCGGCCCCAGGCGAAGCTGCGCTTGTTGGCCTCGACCGCAACACCGTTAAGCTCGATGGCGGACTCGATCGACTTCAAGGAGAGCGGTATGGTGCCGCGCTGGAACGCGAAGCCGAGCAGGAACAGGTTCGCCGCGATGGAATCGCCCATCAAGGCGGTCGCCAGTGTCGTGCTGTCGATAAACTCCGCCTGTTCGCGCCCGAGGCTCTCGCTCAGCAGATCGGTCAGGCTGCCCTTGTCCATGGCAAGGTCGGGTGTGAGCGTAAAGGCCGCGACCGGCACCACATAGTCATTGATGACGGCCTTGGTGCGGCCAAGATCGTAGGTCTGCAGGGCGTCCTTGCTCGCGGCAACGACAAGATCGCAGCCGACGACCAGGTCCGTCTGGCGGTTCGGAATACGGGTTCCGGCAAGCTCGCTCGCGGAATTCGCGATACGGAC
>JAIOYL010000205.1 GCA_021741195.1 Sneathiella sp.
CGTGCGGATCGTTCAGGCCAGCATCGTCGGCGAGAACCATGTGCGCTGCATCATGACGGGAACAGCCGGGCGCGGGCGGCTTGCGGGCATCTGTTTCAGATCGCTTGAAACACCGCTTGGGCGTTCGCTGCTCGGCCATCAGGGGGCCAGTTTTCACATCGCCGGACATCTTCGCAGGAATAACTGGCGGGGCACCGTTTCGGCGCAGCTGATGATCGAGGATGCCTACCGGCTGACTTAGGCAAAAAAATTACCGGGAAATGGGTAACTTCCGATTTTTTACTTGATCTATAAGGCGAAGATCGGTAAATCCTGCCAGCGACAGGATACATGTCCCCTTCGTCTATCGGTTAGGACGCCAGATTTTCATTCTGGAAAGAGGAGTTCGATTCTCCTAGGGGATACCATCCGGCCGGCGGCTGTACCCTTATGCCTGCGTCCCCTTCGTCTATCGGTTAGGACATCAGATTCTCATTCTGGAAAGAGGAGTTCGATTCTCCTAGGGGATGCCATCCCGCCAAACCGGGCGATAACTGCTGTGGCCTCTTCCTTTTTCGCCCTGGAATCTCTACATATCAAGGATAGGAGAATGATTATGAACCTGCGTCTTTGCTTTGAGAACAAGGCCGGAGTGAATATCGACGAGGCCGCCGTCTTTCGCCATTACGCGGAAAATTACCTGAGCGGGTTCGATGTGAAATGGGGCGGCTCGATCAGCGTGCCGCACCTGGATACCCGGACAAACTCGATGGAACCGCTCTGGCAGTATCTGATCGAAGGCGCCAGCACGGCCGCCCGCGACTACCTGATCGAGTACCTGAACCGCAACCCGATGGCCGGATATTACGTCCATGTCTACGAGTTTGCAAGCGGCGCCGGGGATCACAAGATTCACTAGGGTCTGGGACCATGGCTCTTCTGGCTAGGCGCTGATTTTCTTGTCGAACTTGGCGTCTTCCATGTCGGCGCCGGTGAAGATCGCGCCTTTGAGGTTCGCGCCCTTGAAATTGGCGTCGATGAGGTTGGCGTCGGTCATGTCGGCGTTCTCCAGATTGGCGCCGGTGAAATTCGCCGCCGAGAGATTGGCGGGCCATTTCTTGCCCAGGGATTCGCCCCTGGAATCCTTCAGATCCACCGCCGTAATGATGGCGCCCTTCAGGATCGCGTTTTTGAGGTTCGAGCGGGAGAGATTGATCCCCTCCATCATCGCGCCGGTGAGATCGACATCCTCCATGATGCATTGCGACATGTCGGTCATGACCGTCTGGGTGCCGCGCAGGTTCGTGCCCTTCAGGTTGGCGCCCTTCATGGTCGCGCCGCTCAAGGCACAGTTGGAAAGGTTCATGCCCGAGAGGTCCATGCCCGAAAGATCGGCGCGCTCGCCGTTCAGGCCATTGGTCTCGACCCAGAGGAAATGTTTCTTGAGGAGGGCCTGGAGGTTCGGCGGCAACGGCGTTGATTCCGCCTCCTTGACTAGTTCCGGCGCAACCGACTTCGATTTCTTGAAATCGACATTCTCGATCTTCGCGCCGGTGAGGTTGACATTGTCGAAATTGCAGCCCTCGACCTTGGCGCCGGAGAGGTTGACATTGCTGAGATCGGCGCCGGACAGATCCGCGCCGGTCAGGTCGCAGTCCGACATGTCGGAGCCCTTGAACCCGGCCCCGGTCAGTTCCGCATTGCTTAAATTCGCGCCGCGCAGCTGCGAATAGGCGAAATTGGCGTTGTTGAGGGCGGCGCCGGAAAGATTGGCGCCATTGAGATTGGCCTTTTCCGCGACAACGTTGTCCATCTCCGCATCGCTGAGATCGCAGGAGGGGAAAGTGACGGTCTGGCCGCCGGAGAGGATCAGGGAGCCGCCGCGAAAATCCGCTTCCTGCAGGTTGGCGCCGTTGAGCCGCGCGCCTTTCAGCTCGGCGCCACGCAGATCGGCGCGGATCAGCAGGCTGTCGCGAAGGTCGGCCTTGGTGAGGTCGGCGGGATAGAGATCGGCGGAAATAAGATTGGCGCCCCGGAAAATCGAGCGTGAGAGCTTGCATCCCGAAAGGCTGGATTTCTGGAGCTTTGCGCCCGCGAAATTGGCGCCTGTAAAATCCGCATGCTTGAAGTTGGCCCGTGCCCCCTTCTTCGAGTTGGCGAGCCATTTGCCATGCTCGGCGAGCATCTCCATGATTTCCTGCGGCGTCATCGTTGTCATGCGTGTCTTTAACCCCTGGCCTTTTAAAAGTAAGACTAGATTAACGTTTATCTCACATACTTCGGCAAATTTAATTAGCCAATCTTTGTTATAAACAGACAAGGTTAATAGATAGTTGCATTCTGGAACGGGGATTTCAGTTTTATTGTCAAAACACTGCCGAGGATAGAGAGAAATGTTTCAAGTTACCCAGGAACAAGTCGACGCCCTGGAGGTCTGGGTGAGGAATCGCCGTGAAGCCTATTTGCGAAAAGGTTTTAATATGGCGGCGAACAATGGCGCCACCGTGCTCGCCGAATACTCGATCGACGGCGGGCTTAAGCCGGAGGATCAGGCGAAGTCAATCGCCGATCTGAAAAAGGAATTTGAACTGGCGGAACTGTTTCATAAAGACGCCAAACAGCTCCTCCATGCCGGGCGGCAGGGCGGCTGAAACCGCCTATTTCACGAGGTGGAACTGCTCGCGGCGTTTCCGGGTGACGATGCGGGCGATCTGTTCGACGAAAAGCCGCTCTTTCTCCACTGAAATTTCAAATTTTACCCCGACGCCGCCCTCCATCTGGCGGACGATGCGCGCAGGGATAAACCCGACATCGTCGATTTCCACCGTGATCTCGGTCGCATCGGGCAGGCGGACTTCCATCTGCAATCCGGCGCCGCCCGCGGAGATATTCAGGATGCGGGCGCAGTGCTGATCGCCGTCATGGGTTATCGTCGCGCCATTAGAGACGAGAACGCGGCGGTGGGCGCGGCGGTTTTCATTCAAGGTCTGGATCATGGGATCAGGTGGTCCGTTACATTTACAAGTGAGCCCCCAGTTTCGCGCAGATTAGTTAATAACCCGTTGCCCGGCGTCCAGCCCCAAAATCGTCACAGTTACGGAGGATAAGCGCCTTTTTATTAACCCTTCGTTCACTATCGGGCGTTATGATGGCCGTGCATTCATAAAGGAAGGATCCGGGCATGCGTCAACAGGAACTGGCATCGATGTTTAGCGGGCTGAAATCGGAATTTTCGAAACCCTCCGGGCTTGACCGTAAATCGATGGGCGATCGCGCTAACAGCGCCAACCTTGCCGCCCTCGACATGCTGCTGGACGGCTGCGAGCCGGACGGGGCGACAGTCACCCTTGATCAGGCGCGCAGCTTCGGCGCTCTCGCCAACGAGCTGCAGGAGATCACCGGCATTATCGGCGATCTGGCGGCGGCGCGTCGCTAGGACGCGGCCGGCGGCAGTTACCGGCAAGGGGCGGAGCGGGTAATATCAGGGTTGGAAATCCCGACGGATGTGCTACATGTTGGCCGCCGGATACGGGGACTTGAATTTTTTGCCAATAGCTGACTTTATGAAAACGCCGCAATTTACTGATATAAAAGAAAAATCTCGGGAATATCTCGATTTCGCCCTAGCGGAATTCCGGCAGAGTTCCTGGACGGCGCGGCTTGTCGTCGTCACCCCGGTTCTGGCTGGTGTTGCCTTCGCGGCACTCACGGTCTCGTTGAATATTTTCCTGCGCTATGCCCCCCGGGATCATTACCTCCTCGATTTTCTTGCGCAATTTGGCCTGCTGATCACCTTTTTCGCACCGCTGACCTTTGTTACCGTCAAGCTCTATCAGCGCCTCCGTCCGCGCATTGGTGAGCGGCGGTTCAAGGATGCGCTGCTCATCGGGCTCTATCTTCCCCATGCCTTCGCAACGCTGATCATCCTGATCTCGCAGCTAGAGGGCTCACAGAATATCACCAGCCTTGGCGCGGCAATCATCACCTGGGCCATGCTGAGCCTGCTCCTGACCCCGTTCAGCGCCTTGCTGAGCCTGCTGGTCTGGTCGTACCTGCCCAAGGAAATCCGTGTGCCGGACCTCCTGCAGATCACTTCACGCCTGAATTCCCGCGGCCAGAACCTGCTAACCGCCCCGAAACCCGCCGCCGATGACGACGGAGACGCGGTGCGGACTTAGGGGCTAGCCCCTTTTCTCCGCAATCACAATATGGGCGGGGGAGGAGAATTCGACGCTGCCCTCCGCCGTTGTGAAGCGCGCAAGATGTTTTTTCGCTTCCGCCAGAAGTCTCTGGTATTGTGTTTCATCGATACTCTCCGAGAGGGTCCAGCCCTTGATATCCGTATAGACCCACCCTTCGATGCCGGGAAAGTGGGCGAGGCCGGGGCGTGTCTTGATCACCGGGTCCGAAATACCGGCGTCGGTGAAAATCGTCATGAGGGTGTCCGGATCGCCGAGAATGAAAGGTGCCTTCAGCGCCGCTGCGATCTCCGCCCCGAAGAGCCTGTCTAGCAGTTCCGCCATGGCATCGTAGCCCGGGGTATGGGCAAGCGTATCCCATGTTGCGACCACCAGTCGGCCGCCGGGGCGCAGCACCCGCCACATTTCGATGAGCGCTTTTTTCCTGTCATCAAAGAACATCAGGCCGAACTGGCAGGTGACCGCATCGAACATTCCGTCCTCGAAGGGAAGCTCTTCCGCGACGCCGCTTTGCCAGATGATGTCCGGCGCCAGACTGGCGGCGACATCCAACATCCCGTTATTGCGATCGAGACCGGTGACGGCGCCGCTTCCGCCGACGCGGCTTTTCGCCTCCCGCGCGACGACGCCGGTGCCGCAGGCGACATCCAGCAGGCTTCCGCCCGTTGAAATTCCCGTTGCATCACAAAGCCGGGGTGCCCATTCCCCGAAAAGCGCGGGCACGAAGAATTTTTCGTATATTTCGGCGGCGCTGTCTGTCAACTGGCCGGTTTCCGCCTTGCTGCTGTTGTCTGTAACCATCTTTCATCTCCTTTAACGAGTTGCCGGACCTGGCTGTTGAGGGAGAGGTTAGTCGGGAGGGCATACGCCGAATAGTCCAGAAAATGTAGTTTTTCTCATCCCGTCAGAATGCTAGTATTCGATCACAGGAGGCAGGAATGAAATCTTATGGCCAGTTCTGTCCGGTGGCGAAGGCGTCCGAGCTTTTCTGCGAGCGCTGGACACCGCTCATCATTCGCGATCTCGCCCATGGGGCGAGCCGCTTTTCCGAGTTGCAAAAGGGTGTGCCGCTGATGTCGCCGACCTTGCTGTCGGCGCGTCTCAAGCAGCTGGAGGCGGAGGGTATCGTCGAGCGGCGGGCGGTTCCGGGCGCGAAAGTCAGGACCTATCACCTGACCGAGGCGGGCACCGAGTTTATCCCGATGGTCGAGGCGCTTGGTATCTGGGGTCAGCGCTGGTCACGGCGGCAGCTGGTGGAGGGAGAGGTGGATCTTGGCCTGCTCGTCTGGGCGCTGGAGCGCGGCGTCGACCCGACGGCTTTTGGCGAGGGGCGGCATGTCGTGCAGCTCCACCTTATCGACCAGCCCGGCAACAAGCAGCTCTGGTGGTTCGTTAACCGGGAGGGAGAATGCGAGCTCTGCGTCGAGGACCCGGGTTTCGAGATTGA
>JAIOYL010000031.1 GCA_021741195.1 Sneathiella sp.
AGCGCGAATGAGCAGCCCGCAAATAGCCTTGGCAGCATTGGTGTCTTTCTTCGCCCGTCTTGCACATTTCTTTATTTTTCTTTTTGGGATTCCGGTGCTCAGCACATTGTCCTTTGCGATTGGCTGGCTGGCGACCGTCTATGTCGGGCTTGTATTGCTTGGGGTGATGTAAGAAGGGCATGGAGACGGGTCATGGTATCTCCTAAAAGGCGCCGCCTGCGCTCCTTGCCAAGTTTCCGGTAGAATTGGGCTTGCCTATTAACGGATGCTCAATACTTTCTATCTAGCTTAGGCGGAAATGCATAACGCTGAGGATGGATAGTAATTTTGACTGGGTTTGAGGACGCGATCTGTCGGAGCAGGTTGAGGAGCTTGGCAAATGCTGATTGAAGCAGCCTTATTAGTCTGCTTGCTGACCATACTGGGCGCTTTTCTCAGGCAAAAGAAGCGGCTTGCTCATGCCAGATACGGAAGTGAGTTGATCACCTTAGGATTGCTCATTCTCGTCTTTGGCCGTTTTATCGATTTGCTATTCGTCGGCGATGTTTCCATTTTTGACATCGGATTTAGCAATATCAGCTCAATGAAAGTCTGGGCTCTGATAGACTACATACCGGGGCTGGTGATTGTTGCTGTCGGCATCTTGAGGTTTTTGCCCGCGATTGAGCAATTGGATAATGAAATTATTGCCCGAAAGAATTCCGAGAGGAGGCAACGGGAGCAAAACTCGATCCTGAAATTAGCCACAGAGCGGGCAGAGATGGCGGAAAACATGCTTGTCGATGCCATAGAATCAATGCCGGAAGCTGTCGCCATTTTTAATGCGGACGATAATCTCTTTATCTGTAACTATCCTTATCGCGAAAGATTTAAGAATATCCAAGACAAGATAAAGCCGGGAATACCCTTTGAAAAACTCATCGATCTTACGCTTAAGGGGGGTGGAGTGCCTGACGCCACCGGTCGCGAAGAAGAATGGAAAAAGCAACGTCTTTTGGAGCATCGAAACCCGGCTGCCCCCATCGAACAGGAGTTTCAAGACGGAAGGATTTACCGATTGTCTGAAACCAAAACCAAGTCCGGAGGAACTGTCTCCATCCGCACGGACATAACCGATATTCTGGATCGTGAAAGAGCGCTCGAAGAAAACCGCGCGAAACTGGAAGAAGCCCAAGCCATTGCCCATATCGGGAACTGGACACATAACCGCAAGAACGATACCCATGAATGGTCAGACGAAGTTTTCCGGATTCTGGGTTATCAGCCTGGTGAAATAGAACATAGCTACAAGAATTTTATCACCAGAGTACATCCGAACGATGTCGAGCGATTGAAATCTGTTTTCAATCTTGCTTGGGAACGGCAGGAAGCTTTCGAAGTCGAGTTCAGGGTTGTTGGTAATAAAGGTAAAATTACCTATGTGCGCCTTCTTGGCCGGTTAAATCTAGACGAAGAAGGTAGAATGGTTGGGGCAAGCGGAACGCTGCAGGATATTACGGCGCAACATTTGTTCGAGCGCGAATTGACTCAGGCTAAGTTAGAGGCGGAAGAAGGAATCAGGTCCAAATCATTGTTTCTGGCCAACATGAGTCATGAACTCCGGACACCCCTGAATGCGGTCATCGGCTTCTCCGAAGTTCTTGCAAAAGAAATTTTCGGCCCAATTGAGAACCCTAAATATCGAGAATATGCGGACAATATTCAGTCATCCGGCAGGCATTTGCTGTCCCTGATCGATGATATTCTGGATTATTCCAGGCTGGAGGCTGGATCAATGGAGCTGAAGGAGACAGAATTCAACCTGTTAGACCTTGCGCAATCAACGAGGACAATGCTGGCGGCAAAGGCTATGGAAAAATCGGCCCGGATTTCAGTCTCTAAAGAGCTTGGGCTGCGTATTAAGGCGGATGAACGAAAGCTAAAACAGGTCCTGATTAATCTGGTCAATAATGCGATCAAATTCTCTCCTGAGCGCGGACTGATTGAAATCAATATTGCGACAGAATCCGCGCAATATGTTAGTATATATATTACGGATAGCGGCTTTGGTATCAGCAAGGACGAAATTGAAAATGTCATGCGTCCATTCGGCCGGGCTCAGCATTCCGTAGACAAGTCAATCGAAGGGACAGGCCTTGGCTTGCCACTCGCCAAATCGATCGTTGAATTGCATGGCGGTGAGTTGAAAATAGCCGGCAACAAGGATAAGCCGGGGACAACTATTGAAATCAGGTTGCCTAAATCGCGGTTTCCGGATTTTATCCGGAGGGACAATGTTATCCCCCTTCTGAATGGCACAGACGGTACCCTCAAAATTTCATCATAAATTATTCGAATCTTTAATGTAGCCGAGCCGAATTTTTTCTGATAGTGAGCAGTTTGAAAAATTAGTCTTTAACAACTAAACAGGTGGACCATTAGAATTGCAACTGCTCGAAGATTACGAGGGCTATGTCGCTGATCGCGAGCAAGCCCTGGCCGGCTTGCGGCGATATGAAAATGAAGCGACAGCTCTTGAAATCGAGCAGTCGAATGATGCTGTCCATTTTCTGTATATCGACAAGATTACAGAAGCTGCCAGCACGTTCCTTTCCGGGTTTCCGGGAACATGCCTGTATGCGGCGAAAGCCAATCCGCATCCAGCTCTTCTACGGCTGCTTTGGGCAGCGGGCGTTCGTCACTTTGAAGTAGCCTCTATCCGTGAAATAGAGAATTTGCTGGTGGTTCTGCCTCTGGCGCAGCTCTATTTTATGCATCCGGTCAAGAGCCGTCAGGCCATCAATCGTGCCTATGGTCTGGGCGTGCGGCATTTCGCGTTTGACAGCCTTGATGAACTTCGCAAGATAAAGCAGGAAACCGGGCATGCGGAAGATCTTTCGCTGCTGCTGCGGCTGAGCGTCTCGCAGGCAGGGGCCGCCTACCCGCTGGATAACAAGTTTGGCGCGACCTTGATGGAAGCACCGTTACTGCTCACACATGCCCGGCAAATTGCCCATAAAGTAGGCGTGACCTTTCATGTCGGATCGCAATGCCTTGAAGTCGATGCCTATGCGAATGCTATATGGAACATCGCCAACATGCTGGAAGGCTGTGGCGTCAAGATTGACATGATTGATGTTGGTGGGGGGTTTCCCGTATCCTATCCGGATATGGAGCCTGTTCCACTTCAGGACTATTTCGATGCGATTCAAAAAGCGGTTGAAGAATGTGGCTTTCAGGACATCGATTTGTTTTGTGAGCCAGGGCGGGCATTGGTTGCGAAGGGCGGCGCCGTTGCAGTTCGTGTCGAGATGCGTCGCGGCCAGTCACTGTACCTGAATGATGGCACTTATGGTTCCCTGTTTGACGCCGGTCAATTGGGCTGGTCATTTCCGATCGAGCTTTATCGTGCGGGCAGACTGCAGAGTTGTGACGAAGTATCTTCGTTCCAGCTTTACGGCCCGACCTGCGACAGCATCGATAAAATGAAGGAACGCCTTGATTTGCCAGATGATGTTTGTGAGGGTGACTGGATTATTTTTCGTCATTTGGGGGCATATGGATATGCCATGCAAACCAAATTTAACGGATTTTATTCTGAAACCATGGTGGCCATCGAATCGGCCACCCAAAACCCATAGCGCAACGAATTAGCAGAGGCGTTTAGCTGAAAATGGTCAAAACCTCGAAAAGTAACGATAAAGCGGCTCTTCTCTCCAAGACCGTTGAGCATATCGATATCAAAAGCTTTGATGCGCGACCGATTATCGCCGCCATGGGCAAGATGTCATTCACGTCTCGCGATCTGGCACGAGCCGCTGATATCTTTAATATGGCGGTTGAGGATCCCGACTGCGCCGTTATCCTGACGCTGGCAGGCTCGACGTCCGCCGGCGGCTGCATGCATGTCTATCGCGATCTTGTTGAAGCGGGCATGGTGGATGCGATCGTCGCAACCGGCGCGTCCATTGTTGACATGGATTTTTTCGAGGCTCTCGGATATCGCCATTATCAGGCTGATAGCGCTGTGGATGACAACCAGCTTCGCGCGCTCTATATCGACCGGATTTATGACACCTACATCGATGAGGAAGAGCTTCAGGACTGCGATGAAGCGATCAAGAAAATTGCCGACTGCCTTGAGCCTCGACCCTATTCCTCGCGGGAGTTTATTTCCGAGATGGGTCGCTGGCTGAAGGATCATGCGGTCAAGAAAAACTCGCTGATCGAAACCTGCTATGATCATGACGTGCCGATTTTTGTACCCGCCTTTTCCGATTGTTCCGCAGGGTTCGGTCTCGTCAAGCACCAGGTCGAAAACCCGGACAAGCATCTCAGTATCGACAGCGTGAAGGATTTTCGGGAGCTGACCGAGATAAAAATCGCGGCTGGAACATCGGGTCTGCTGATGATTGGTGGCGGGGTGCCGAAAAACTTTGTGCAGGACACGGTCGTATGCGCGGAAATCCTGGGTAAAGAGGTGGACGTGCACAAATATGCGGTTCAGATTTCCGTCGCGGACGTCCGTGATGGTGCCTGTTCCTCATCGACGTTGAAAGAGGCGGCGAGCTGGGGCAAGGTCAGCACCAGCCTGGAACAGATGGTCTTCGCCGAAGCCTCCTCCGTCGTGCCGTTGCTGGCATCCGATGTTTACCATCGGGGCGGATGGAAAGGACGTCCGCGCCGGAAGTTCGCGCAGCTGTTTAAGTGACCATTCAGCGAGATTGCCGATAAATGACGATACCTTTTGACATCCTCCCCTCGGAAGAGGGGTTTTTGGGCTTGCCTGCTGAAGAAGCGGTTTCCTATGAGGAGGCAAAGGCGGTTGTAATCCCCTTCGGGCTTGAAGGTTCCGTCAGTTATGGCGGCGGGACGGCCAAAGGGCCGGCCGCCATGATCGAGGCCAGCCATCAGGTCGAGCTTTTTGATGAGGATCTCTGGCGGGAGCCGTTCCGGGATTTCGGTGTTGTTACTGTTCGCGATCAACCGGTAGATGGCACGAACATAAAGGCGGCAATTGATGATCTTGCGGCGCTGACGGGGAAGGCCCTGAAGGATGGGAAATTTCCGATCGTTTTTGGCGGTGAACATTCGATTACGCCTGGCGCCGTTCGGCCATTTCTTGAAAAATATGAAGACCTTATCATACTGCATTTCGATGCCCATGCGGACTTGCGCGATGGCTATGAAGGCGAACATTACTCCCACGCGGCGGCAATCCGCCGGGTTCTTGATCATCCGACAGTTCCCATTGTCTCGGTTGGTATCCGCAATATTTCAGCGGGCGAGATTCCCTTTCTGGAAGCGAACCGACACAGGATTACAATTCACTGGGGAAAGGATCGGGAAAGCTGGCGGGTTGAGGAGATTGTCGCGCCGTTAAAAGGTCGGCCGATTTACCTAACCTTCGATC
This sequence comes from Sneathiella sp., assembly GCA_021741195.1. Taxonomy (GTDB): domain Bacteria; phylum Pseudomonadota; class Alphaproteobacteria; order Sneathiellales; family Sneathiellaceae; genus Sneathiella. Next base: position 5,393 of record JAIOYL010000031.1, read on the forward strand.
TTGACGGTTTAGACGGCTCAGTTATGCCTGCGACCGGCACGCCGGAGCCCGGCGGCCTTTTCTGGAATGACGCGATCAACATCATCAAGGCCGCCACAAATGCCGGAACCGTCGTTGGCGCGGACATTAACGAACTTGCCCCGATAGAAGGTTTTCATGCCCCGAATTTTCTGGCGGCCAAGCTTGCCTATAAGATATTGTCCCTGTCTCTTGCTGAGAAACATTCCACGCCTGCCTAAAAAATAGCTAAATATTACCTCTTTTTCGAAATAAAGCGGTCCCAATTCCGCGTCATGATTGTCGCTCCTGAATAAGAGGAGTGGGATATGCGGAAAACTTTTATACAACCAAAAAAGCGTAACAAAATTGCCAAAGCCCTTGCGGCAATCAAAAGCTTTCGCCAGCAAATCAGCATTGTCGCCGTTGCGATGCTGCTCGGGGCACTCTGCATTCTGAATGTGACCATGGCTTCGGAAACTGTCGTGGCGCATCAGCAGGGGCAACAGCAGGCATATCTTGCCAAACTGACGGCGGAGAGAACCGGGAACGTCATTCGCTAAAACTCTGCTAGCGGGGTTTCAATCCATCCTGCTTCATCCGCCAGAGGCAAACTTCGACCCGGTCCTGGCCGAAGAATGCCTCGCCGTTATAAGCAAGGGTGGGCACTCCCCAATGGCCGGCCTTTTCGAGAGCCTCCTGATTTTCGCCTACTTTCGCGTCATAGCTGTCGAAGTTTCCCTCAAGCAGACTATCGAGATAGGCTAAGTCAAACCCCGCTTTTTCGGCGGCCCTGGCAAGGTGATCTCCTTCATGCCAGCCAACTGTTTCTCCGTTCCAGATCAGATTCGAAATCTCATCGAGGAAGGCAAGGCCGTTTCCGGTTTCTGTCGCGGCAATTCCAAGATGAGTAAGGCGGTGGATGTAGGGTTGCTCCAGGGGGATTTCTTTTGTCTCTCTGTTCATGACAACAGGATCGGGCCGGGGCCAGGAAATAGGGATGTTATTCATGTCTCCAACCCGTTTGATATCGGTCATCAGATAGTTAATCCACAGCGGATGGATGCCTTTAAAAAACTTGGGGGTTCGAACAGCGATTGGATAGACGGGCCTGACATTGACGGCGAGATCATATTCCTTGGTAAGTTCGACAATACGCCGTGTCGCGAGGTAAGAATAGGGGCTTCGAAAGGACCAGAAAAGGTCGACAGAGTGGCTCATGGTTTTCTCCATAATTATATGTCATCTTTTTCACACAATATGACGTTAAGTCAGTTCAGACTATTTTATTTTCTTTACCCGGATTTTTATTTACGTCATGGTCGCCCGGGTATTGAAGTGACATATATCCTCAATGCATTATTCATTTTGAAAAAAGTAGTGGCATGCCGTTTTTTCATATTTTCGTTTTGGCAATCGTTCAGGGCATTACCGAATTTCTTCCCATTTCGTCCAGCGGCCATTTACTGATAATCCCGTCTTTGACAGGCTGGCTGGACCAGGGTCTCAGTATAGATATCGCCGTTCATGTCGGCACGCTTTTCGCGGTTATGATCTATTTCTGGCGTGATCTCCTTGATATTGCAAAGGCTTTTTTGACGCCCCGTAAAGAGAACGCGGTTGACGGGCGCCGGCTTGGATTCCATATCGTCATCGCCACAATACCGGCCGTTCTTGCCGGAGCGGCAATGTATTATCTCATATCCAACGATTTGCGTTCCATCCTGCTGGTGGCGGCAACAACAATTATTTTTGGCCTCTTCCTCGGGTGGGCGGATAAAAAATACCCAGTCAAGAAAGAACTCCATGCCATGACAGCAATGGATGCGCTGGTCATTGGCCTGTATCAGGTTCTATCGTTGCTTCCCGGCACAAGCCGCTCCGGTATCACCATGACCGCAGCAAGGATCAGGGGACTGGACAGAACGGATGCCGCGCATTTTTCCATGTTGCTTTCAATTCCGACAATAGCAGGGGCCGGATTGTTGGCGTCGATAAGTCTCATTTCTGATGGCAATGTGGAGGTCGGACTGGATGCCGCCATCGCGGCAATCGTATCCTGTGCGGCGGCTTTGTTGGTCGTCAGTCTGCTGATGCGCTGGATCGGCAAAATTGGTTACACCCCTTTTATTATCTATAGACTGTTGCTCGGCGCGTTCCTTCTCGGGATTTATTTCTTCGCCTGAAGCCGCGACGACGCCCTCGAATTGCCCTGGGCATGATCGTAAAGCTTGATAAAAACTGAGTTGACACCATTTCTTTAAAAAGAATGAAGAGGGAGGGGGATGCGCATGCTTGCTCTACAGGGGAAACATAAAACGCTTTCTCGCGGCTTTTTGGCCGGAATTGTTTTGGTCTGTAGCGCCTACGCCGGACAGGCGATGGCGAATGAAAAAACCACGGAACTTCATCATTCTGTCTATCTTGGCGGCCTTTTACTCGGTGGAATCGAGACCAGGATAGAACAGGATCAAAATCACTATAAAATTGAAAGTGCCGCCGATACCAGCAAGGTCTTTGACTGGGCGTTCAACTGGGCGGCTGAGGGAATGTCTGTCGGAGCGATTGGGCTTGATAAATTTTTCCCGCGTCAACATGAGTACAGAAGCGTCTGGAACAGGAAAGTCCGAACCGTCAACATGGAATACGGAAAATCCGGTGCGATTACTGTGGAAAAGTCTATTGAAAGGGATGACGCCGCGGATAAATTTACCCCTCTTGATCCCAAAAGCCTTCGCAATAGCTTCGACCCGATGACCGCTATCCTGATGATTACGAATAGGCTCGAAGAAGGCAAGGGATGCAATGCGGAGCTGCCTATTTTCGACGGCCAACGGCGATACGATGTGCAGCTTACAGAGAAAAAGGAGCGGACCTTCAAGCCTTCCCGCTATTCTGTTTTTGAAGGGGCGGCGCATGGATGCAAGATTGATGTCGTCAAGAAGGGCGGTTTCAGGCTGGAAAGCAATAACAATCGAAAGTTTGATCAGGAGGTGGTTGTCTGGGCAGCGGCACCGGTCGCAGGAGGACGTATTGTCCCCGTTCGCATGCAACTGGATACGGAATTTGGCCGGATGGAACTACATCTCGATCGGTATAGTGAAGGTCCGTTAAGGCTGGTCAGCCGGAACTTGCAATAGTATAAAAAGTCAGCTTTAGGTCTCGTGGGGATGGCGCAATGACGGAAGCAAGTTTTGGCGGTAGATTTATGCGGTTTCGGCGACGGTCAGTCGTGCCTGAGATTGAACCTAACAAATATCTCTATGAGGCTCTGGATCAGAATAAACGTGAAGGGCTGATGCTGGCAGTAAAGGCGCGCAGCATTTCTCTCGTCATTATCGCCCTGTTTCTGATTTATCTCAATCCCGACTGGTCCGTTCTGTATTATGAGGGGCTGATCATCGGTTTTCTGCTGATTGGCTGGGCTCAGGTCCGGATTGGCCGTGTCGAACGCTCGAGGGCGGAATTATTCCTGATCCTTCTTGATCTCGTGTTGATGACCATCATTCTAGTGGTCCCAAATCCTTGGGACGCGCGGCCCTGGTCAGTGGCCATGCAATATAAGTATGGAAACTTCCCCTATTTTTACATCCTGCTGGCAGGCGCAGCGCTGGCTTATTCCTGGCGGACACTGTTTGCAGTTGCCGGTTATACAAGCATGCTCTGGATGGGCGGCTATTTGTGGGCAATATATCAAAAGTCCGAAATTGCAGACCTTTCGGAAAAGGTAAAGACAGCGGTAGAGGGTTTTCCGAATATTTTCGAGTTTATCGATCCGAACGGAGTTCCGATCGAGCCACGTATACAGGAAATTCTGATATTCTGTATTGTCGCTGGCATACTTGCGTTGAATGGCTGGAGAACCAACAGACTGCTCGTCCGGCAGGCTGACGCCTCCCGTGGACGCGCCAATCTTTCGCGACATTTCCCACCGAATATTGTCGATACCCTGGCGGAGCGCGACCAGCCGCTTGGTGAGGTAAGGGCGCAACCCGTTGCAGTGCTGTTCGCCGATATCGTCGGTTTCACGAAAATGGCCGAGGCGGAAACGCCCGAGAGGATTGTCGGAGTTCTGCGCGAGTTTCATTCGCGGATGGAGGCTTGCGTCTTTGAGAATAACGGGACATTGGACAAGTTTCTGGGGGATGGCCTGATGGCGACGTTCGGTACGCCGGATACCTCGCCGGAGGACGCGGAGAATGCGCTGGCTTGCGCGGCCCAGATGCATAATCAGGTTCGCGAATGGAATGAGGAACGGCAGAGAACTGGCCATGCACCTATTCGCCTGTCGGTTGGTATTCATTACGGCACGGTCGTCCTTGGAGATATCGGGTCTGAACGGCGGCTTGAATATGCCGTTCTCGGTGACGTCGTCAATGTCGCGAGCCGCCTGGAAGCCCTGACCCGCGAACTCAACGCTAATATTGTCGTCAGCGGGGATCTTATGACTGCCGCAGGCGGAAAGGAGTTCGCCAACGAAATGGGCTTTGTTGAAAACGGGTCCCAGATCATCCGCGGCCGCGATGAAACCGTCAAGACCTGGATACAACCCTTGAACGCCCGCGCCGTCTAGCCTGCCAGCCATCGCGGCACAAAAAGGGCAATAGCCGGGAAGGCCAGAATAAGGGAGATGCGGATAATTTCAACCGCGAAGAACGGCATGACACCCTTGAAGGTTTCGCTCATCTTGACGTCTCCGGCAAGGGCACTGATGATGAAGACATTAAGACCGACCGGTGGCGTGATCAGCCCAAGTTCGATGACGATAAGCGCCAGGATGCCGAACCATACTTTAAGGTCGTTTAGGTCCATGGCGAAGGCCGCCGTTGCCGCCGTCGCGTAGTCGCCGCCATTGATCTCGACGAGAACCGGCCAGAAAAAAGGCACGACCACCAGGATCATGGAAAGAGACTCCATGAAGCACCCCAGAATGATGAGAGCAACCAGCATAAGGGCAACGATCATCCAGGGGTTCATGCCGCTATTGCCTGCCCAGTTTGCAAGCGCCTCAGGTAATCCTGCCCGCGTAAAGAAGCCTTTAAGGACTTCGGCGCCGAACAGGATAAAATAGATCATACCGCTGGTGACGGCGGTCGCGAGCAGCGATTCCTTAATCCCGGCAAAGCTGAGCCCTTCACCGAACCGGCGGAGGTACAGGCCGTAGGCTAAAATTAGAAAAACGCCAATACCGGCAGCTGGTGTCGGCGTGAAAAGCCCGAGCCCAAGTCCCAATATGATAGAGCCGAAAATAAGCAGCACAGGGATGAGCCTGCGGATAGCCTGGCGTCTTTCCGCTTTCGGCATAGGGGCAGCTTCAGGCGCAAGGGAGGGCTTTATGCGGACAACAACAGCAATCGCAAGAATGAAGAACAGGACGGCGATCAGCCCCGGGACAATCGCTGCCTGAAACATTTCCAGGATCGAGGCTTCGACAATGACCGCGTAAATCACCAGAGCCACGGAGGGCGGGATCAGGATACCAAGCGTTCCGCCGGCGGCAAGAACGCCCGTCGCAAAGCTGGGCGCATAGTTAAGCCTGCGAAGTTCGGGGAGAGCAACCCGGCCCATGGTTGACGCGGTCGCAAGGGATGATCCGCATACCGCCCCGAAACCCGCACAGGCGCCGATCGCTGACATGGCAACACCGCCGCGGTACTTGCCGACGAAGGCGTTGACGCCCTGAAACAGATCGCGGCTGAGATTTGCGTTCGACGCGAGATAGCCCATCAGGATAAACAGGGGCACGACAGAAAGGTCATAACTGGCCACGGAGCTCCAGAGCAGGCTCTTGAACTGATGCAGGTAAGGCTCGAACCTCAGGTACGGCAGTGCGAGGCCGAGCGCGAAATTACCACCGATCCCGACCACGACCATCGCCAGGCCAACCGGAATCCTTATAGCCAGAAATCCGAAAAGGACGAAAAGCCCTAAAACGCCGATTATTTCTGCACTCACGATTTCATCCTTTGTTGGACATCTGCGCGGACGAGACCAGAGCCCAGAGGATCAGCGAGAGAATTCCGGGTATGTAAAAAGGCCAGTTCGGCCAGCCGAGAATGGGCGAAGACGCAAAATCCTCATAAGCCGATATCATCCCAAGGATCATCCAGTAAGCGAGAAATAAGGCCACGGCGATGGTCAGGAGCAACGACAGTCGCTCTAGGAGTATCTGGGCGCGTCCGGAAAGTCTCTCAGCAAACAGATCGACGGCAACATGTCCTTTTTGCAACTGACAGTAGGGCAGAAACATCAAGGCGATCGCGCTGATAATCAGGCGAACGAAATCTTCATATCCGGCAAGACCCGCGACATTTTCACCAAACAGGCGGAAAATCTTATCTGCCGCAAATGCCGCCGTATTGATGGCAGTAATCAAGACAATAAGGAGGGTAAGAAGCCCCGCAATCAAAGCCCAGCCGGAGACAATCCAGTTCAACTTTCTTGGCATTCTCCCTCCCTATTTTGGTAATCAGGGTATGTCTGTCAGTTTGAGTTCTTCGCGATGGCCTTGCGGGCATCATCGACCAACTGCTGACCATTGATACCGCGTTTGCCGACTTCTTCGACAAAACGCTCGACGACTTTTTCGCCGGCGGCATCAAAGGCAGCTTTTGCCGTTGCATCAAGATGGACGATTTCGCCACCCGACTTTTCCTGCATGCCCATGCCCGGCTTTTCAACCTCGTTCCAGACCACACCCATTTCTTCAGAAAAGGCAGGGCCGGAATTCTTGTCAATGACCGCCTTCAGATCACCCGGCAGCCTGTTATAGCTGTCCTTGTTCATCGCGAACAGGAAGGTCGAGGTTCCAAAGCGCTCATCTTTTTCCCCGACGAGTGAGTTTTTGGTAAGTTCCGCGAGCTTGAAAGGCGGGAAAATTTCAAAAGGAACAAGTCCCCCGTCAACGACGCCCTTGGAAAGAGCCTGCGGCAGGGTAGGCAATGGCATGCCGACAGGATCGGCGCCCCAGGCTTCTATCATCCAGCCGCCTGTCCGTGACGGTGTCCGGATTTTCATTCCCTTGACGTCATTAAGTGACATCACCTTTTTGTCAACTGTATGCAGGGCGTTACCAGCATGGACATGCACGAGCAATGGATGGATGTCCTTGAAGTCCTCTGCAATCAGCGGATAAATTTCCTGAATGGCGGCATTGGTCGCCTTGGCATCGCCATTATGGACTGTCGGAAGCTCGAAGACCTCGGTGCGGGGAAAGACGCCCGGAGTATAGCCGGGAACCGTCCAGACGATATCGACGACGCCGTCGCGAACCTGCTGGTAAAGCTCAGGCGGCTTGCCGCCAAGCGCCATATTGGGGAAGATTTTCACTTCGATCCTGCCGCCTGAATCCTTTTCGACCCGCTCCGCCCAGGGTTGCAGCATTTTCACATGCGCCGGCGATTTCGGGCCCAGGAAATGATGGATGGTCAAGGTGACCTCCGCGGCATGAACAGAAATGGCACCCATCACGGCCATCGCTGTAACCACAGATAAACTGAGTAATTTCTTCATATTGTTTCTCCCTGTTAGTGCTGGCCTTGCGTTGAACTTGCTATTTTGCGGCAGCTTTTGAGAAATAAAACGTTTCCGGGCCACCGTAAAATAACTTTCTTGATGCAGTTATTCGGAATAGGCATGAAAGGTAATTTTGTAACCATCAATGGTATTACGTCAAATTTTTTCACGGATGCAGGCATTAATTGATTTTTGCGGCTGACATGTAGAAACTCGCAGTACAAAAAATGACAGGGAGTGCCATATGAAAGCAGCCGTATGCCGGGAGTTTGGACAGCCGTTGCACATTGAAGAGTTGGCCTTGGCAAGCCCTGAAGAAGGGGAAGTCAAGGTTAAGCTGGCGGCCTGCGCCATCTGTCATTCCGATATTACCTATATGGATGGCGGGTGGGGTGGCACTTTACCCATGGTTTTTGGGCATGAGGCGTCCGGCATTGTCGAAGAGGTCGGGCCTGGCGTGAGCAAAATTGCCGTCGGGGATCGGGTTCTCGTTACCCTTATCCGATCCTGCGGACATTGTCCTGATTGCGAAAATGGTGAACCTTATGTTTGCGGGATGTCTTTCCCCATTGATACGGACGGCCGTCTGACAACGATGGGCGGCGAGAAAGTCGTGCAGGCTCTCAAAACCGGCGCTTTTGCAGAGGCCGTCGTGGTTGATCAGTCTCAACTGGTTGTGATCCCGAGCAGCTTGCCATTGGACGCGGCTTCGTTGCTCTCTTGCGGGGTCATTACCGGGCTCGGCGCTGTCGTGAATACGGCGAAAGTCGACTATGGATCGTCCGTCGTCGTGATCGGCTGCGGTGGTGTCGGCCTGAACGCGGTGCAAGGCGCAGCGCTGGTCACCGCCTACCCGATTATCGCGATGGACCTGGTTGAGAGCAAACTGAAGGCGGCTCTCGATTTCGGCGCCACCCATATCATCAATCCGCTCGCGAATGACGCAGGAGAAAAAATAAGGGAGCTGACGAAGGGGCGCGGCGCCGATTACGTCTTTGTCGCGGCCGGAAGCCCCAAGGCGTTTGAGCAGGGACTCGAACTCCTTGCTCCGTCCGGGACGCTGGTGATTGTCGGTATGCCGCCAACAGGACAGAAAATATCGTTGGAGGCGGGCAATATAGCAGGGGCCGGCCAGAAAATTCTTGGCAGCAAAATGGGGTCGACGCGGCTTCGGATAGACATCCCGAAGCTGGTAAAGCTTTACGAAAATGGCCGACTGAAACTGGATGAACTGATAACGGGGCGTTATCCGCTCGAGAAGATCAATGAGGCTATCGACGAAGTGCGGGCGGACAAGGCTCTTCGCAACGTAATTATTTTTGGCGAGACATTATGAAAATAACCGATCTTGAAACCTTCGTCGTCGGCACCCCGCCCCCGCATTGGGGCGGCCAGTTCTGGGTCTTCGTCAAGCTGAGGACGGATAGCGGTATCACCGGGATCGGGGAGGCCTATGCCGTACCGTTCCATCCCAATGTCACCGTCAAGATGATCGAGGATGTGTTTGAGCGCCGCGTGGTCGGCACAAACCCATTTCATATCGAACGACTTTGGCGCCGCGTTTATTCGAGCGGTTATACACAACGGCCGGATGCCTCGATGATGGGGGTATTGAGTGCGCTGGAAATGGCCTGCTGGGATATTATCGGCAAGGAGACGAACAAGCCGGTCTACGAACTTCTGGGTGGCCGGGTGCATGAGAAGCTCCGCACCTACACCTATCTCTATCCGAAGGCGGGGGATCCGGTTGATGTCTATATCGATCCGGATATGGCCGCGGAACGCGCGGCGGAGAATGTCGCGCTCGGCTTTACCGGAGTGAAGTTCGATCCCGTCGGACCGTATTCGGCTTTCGATCCGCGGCAGCCCTCGTTGCGTCGGATGGATATATCGGAGAAGCTGGTCGCGCGGGTGCGCGAGGCGGTAGGAGACAAGGCCGATCTTCTGTTCGGCACCCACGGCCAGCTGACGACTTCCGGCGCGATCCGCCTCGCGCGGCGGCTCGAAAAATATGATCCGCTTTGGTTCGAGGAACCGACGCCCCCGGAAAATCCCAATGAAATGGCGAAATTATCGCGTCAGACAACGATCCCCATCGCGACGGGGGAGCGGCTCTGCACGAAGTATGAATTTCACCGCGTATTGGAAAGCGGGGCGGCCTCGATCCTGCAGATGGCGCTCGGGCGTGTTGGCGGGCTGCTGGAGGGGAAAAAGATCGCCAGCATGGCCGAGGTCTATTACGCGCAGATCGCGCCGCATATGTATTGCGGCCCTGTCTCGGCCATGGCGGATATCCAGCTCGGCACCTGTACGCCGAATTTCCTGATCCAGGAAAGCATCAACACCATGGGCGAGTTCCATGCGGAGGTCCTGAAAGAACCGATCCAGTGGCAGGACGGCTATATCATTCCGCCGACAAAACCCGGCCTCGGGATCGAGCTCAATGAGGAAGTCATTGCCCGCCATCCCTTCACCGGGGATAAATTACATCTGGAAATGACAGACGATCCGGTGATTTTCGAATAGCTCAGCCGAAATTCATATCGGCGACGAAGGGGTTTGTCGCCCGTTCATGGCCGAAGGTCGACAGATTTCCGTGGCCCGGGATAAACGTGATGTCATCGCCAAGCGGCCAGAGCTTTTCCCGAATTGAATGGATCAGGTCTTCATGATTGCCGCGCGGAAAATCCGTGCGCCCGATCGAGCCCTGGAAAAGCACATCGCCGACGATTGCAACCCGTTCCTTCAGGTTCACGAAAACGACATGTCCGGGCGTATGGCCGGGGCAGTGAACCACGGTGAATTCTTCCTTCCCAACAGTAACGATATCGCCATCCTCGAGCCAGCGATCTGGCGTAAAGGCGAATGACTCGGGAAAACCATATCGCGCGCATTGCGCCGGCAACTGGTCGATCCAGAATTTATCGTCTTTATGCGGACCCTCAATGGGAACACCCAGTTTCTCGTGCAGTTCTTCCGTGCCGCCTGCATGGTCAAGATGACCATGGGTGATCAGGATTTTCTCAATCGTCACACCCTGCTTTTCGGCCGCGTCGAGAATACGGTCGAGGTCGCCGCCCGGGTCGACGACAGCGCCCTTCATGGTCTCCTCGCACCAGATCAGGCTGCAGTTTTGGGCAAATGGCGTAACGGGAATAATGATAGCTTTCATAAAATATCGGAGTTTGAACGATGCTCCGTCCTTCAGTTGTTGTTCTTGTTTCTAGCGTTTCAAGGCGCCGAGAATACCACGCACCAAGGCGTTTGCAATCGTTCGCCCAAGAGATGAACTTGCCGCCCGCGCGAGCGACTTGATGGCGGCTTCGCCGACACTCTGACGGTTCGATTGCCGCGCCGTTGCCGGTTTTCTTTCTGCTTCCGTTCTCGTCGCAGCGGCAGCTTTCGCCGCCTTTTCAGCGCGTGCCTGCAGAATCTCGTAGGCAGATGTGTTATCGATCGTGTTCGTATATATGTCCGCCAGAATACTTTCGCTCACGACGCTTTTCCGGATCGTTTGCGTCACCGGTCCCAGTTTGGAGGACGGCGGGCGGACCATGGTTCTTTGAACGATCGAGGGTTCACCCTTTTTCTCAAGGGTGGAGACCAGCGCCTCGCCAACACCGAGTGTCGTAATGACGTCCTCAACATCGAAGGCGGGGTTCGGACGGTAGGTCTGGGACGCGAGCTTGATGGCTTTCTGCTGCTTTGGGGTGAAGGCGCGGAGCGCATGTTGTACTCTGTTACCAAGCTGGCCGAGAACGCTCTCGGGAATATCATCGGGGCTTTGCGTGACGAAAAAAATCCCAACGCCCTTGGAGCGGATGAGGCGGACGACCTGCTCGACTTTTTCTAGCAAGGCTCTCGGCGCATCGTTAAACAACAGGTGCGCTTCATCGAAGAAGAAGACAAGTTTCGGGCGTTCCGGGTCTCCCATTTCCGGGAGTTCCTCGAACAGTTCCGATAGCATCCACAGCAGAAAAGTCCCGTAAAGCCGGGGCGAATTCATCAGCGTGTCAGCGGCAAGAATATTGATCATACCCTGTCCATCCTTGTCTGTCCGCATGAAATTCCGCAGATCGAGCGCCGGCTCGCCAAAGAATTTATCCGCCCCCTGATCTTCAAGGCGCAAGAGCGAGCGCTGGATCGCGCCGATGGATTGCGGTGACACATTCCCGTAGGCGGCGGAGATTTCTGCCCTCTGCTCGTTGACGACACTGAGCAGGGCGCGAAGGTCCTTCAGGTCCAGCAGAAGCAATCCCTGTTCATCAGCAACCCTGAAAACGATATTGAGGACGCCCTCCTGGGTGTCATTCAGCTCCAACATCCGGGCGAGCAGAAGCGGGCCTATTTCCGAAATTGTGGTGCGGACCGGATGTCCTTGCTCGCCGAACAAATCCCAGAACGCGACCGGAAAGGCTGCGCCTTTGAACTCGTCACTGAACCCGATCAACTCGGCCCGTTTCACAAGAAAATCCTGCAGATCGGAGGTGCGGCAAAGCCCGGACAGATCGCCCTTTGCATCGGCAAGAAATACGGAAACGCCCGCGTTTGAAAAACCTTCCGCGAGAACCTGCAGGGTGACGGTTTTGCCCGTTCCGGTCGCGCCAGCGATCAGTCCATGGCGGTTGCCCCATTTGAGAGGAAGATATTGGTTTGCGCCCTCGCCATTATCGCTTTTTCCGATAAAAATGCTGTCATCTTGCAAACAGGTTGTCATGGTTTCACTCATTTTCAGAAGCAAGCAAATTCGTCGAACGTAGGGGTTATCTGAAAGTTTTATACCGGTTGTCCTGCCGCCTCAAGCATCCATTCACGTACCGCTGCGAGTTTCGGACGCGATGCCTTGCGGGCGGCGGAGACGAGCTGGAAGGGCTGGCTGGAGCGGCGTACAACGTCGAACAGTTTTACAAGCCTGCCGCTCGCGATGGCGTCCTGAACGAGGGCGTCAATGCCGATGGCGACCCCAAGTCCATTTTCGGCGGCGTGAAGCGCCATATTGGCGCTCTCGAAATGGAGGCCCTTGTTGGTGTCTATATCATGGATTCCGGCTTCGGCCAGCCAGCGGGGCCAGTCTGTAGGCCGCGGGCTTTCATGAAGAAACACCGCCTGCCTCAGGTCATTCGGCCGATGGAATTTTTGCGCCATTTCGGGACTGCAGACCGGATAGGTGTCGACTTCGAGAAGCTTGTCGATCCGCATGCCCGTCAGGCTCGTGCCGTCCGCCAGGACCTGGATCGAGAGATCAAAGTCATCGCGCTCGAAATCCGCGGGATTAAGGGAGGTAATCAGCTGTACGTCGATGTCCGGATGACGTTCATAGAGGTCGGCCCAGCGGGGTATCAGCCAGCGAAGCGCAAAAGTCGGATAGACGCAGATGGACACGGCATTGCGCCGGGTCTCGCTACGAAGCCGCGCCGATGCCGCCGCGATTTTCTCCAGCGGCAGGGTAATCTCTGCAAGATACTGCCTGCCAACCGCTGTCAGTTCGACGCGCTTGTGGTGGCGATGAAACAGGGTTTTTCCGAGATAATGCTCCAGGGCCTGAATTTGCCGGCTGACTGCTCCCGGCGTCACACCCAATTCCTCTGATGCTTGATTGAAGCTCAAATAACGGCAAGCCGCTTCAAACGCGCGAAGTCCAGAAGTAGAGGGGATATGAAGCATTTATCGCAAGCCATTGATTGAGTTTTCGTCAACCATACCACGCTGAATATTCGATTGTCCAATGCCTAATGCGCGCGCAAAATATGCGTCATAATTCACTGGGAACGACACTCCCTTTGCTGAAGATGGGAATAATATGAGCTTTCTACATAAAAAACAGGAATATAATCCTCAAGACCTGTCCGACTATATCGCGCCGGATTGTCATGGCCTCAATTTCTTCGACGTTGACGAGAGCCTGCAAGACCTGCTGCATTGCTATATGCCGGAGGATTTGCGGGTCCATATGGAGCCTCATTACCGCCGCCTTGGCGAGATATCCGGCAATCAACTCGACGACTGGTCGCGTGAAGCGGACAAGCATATACCGAAACTTCATGCGCGCGACGCCCGCGGCCGCAACGAGGACTGGATCGAGTTTCATCCTTCCTACCGGAAAATGGAAGACGTCGGCTTTCGGGACTTCGGCTTTCATCGCATGTCGCACCGGGAGGGGGTTCTGGGTTGGCCCGGCATTGTGCCGCCGATCGGAAAATATGTTTTCCAGTATCTTTTTGGCCAATCCGAATTCGGCCAACTCTGCCCTATTTCGGCGACGGATACTTCGGCGATGCTGATCGAACGCTATGCGGATGATGCCACCAAGGAGAAACTGCTCGAACGGATGTACAGCCAGGACATGGACAAGATCCTGAAGGGCGCGCAGTTCATGACGGAAAAGACGGGCGGCTCCGACGTGTCGAATATCGCGCTTCAGGCCCGCCATGAAGACGGTGAGTGGAAGCTGTATGGCGAAAAATGGTTCTGCTCCTGCGCGGACGGCGACGTCGCGCTGCTGCTTGCGCGTCCGGAAGGTGCGCCGGAAGGGAACAGCGGTTTGGCGCTTTTCGCCATGCCCCGGCACCGGGAGGATGGCAGCCGCAACCCGTACCGGATTGTACGGCTGAAAGAGAAACTCGGTACGAAATCCATGGCGTCCGGCGAAATTATTTTCGAAGGGGCCACCGCCTATCCGCTCGGCGAAGTCGGGGCGCATCCCAACAAGGGTCTCAAGATGATGATGGACCAGGTGAATTTTTCGCGCCTTTCCCATGGCGTTCGGGCGGCGGCGATGATGCGGCGCTGCCTCAATGAAGCGCTCAGCGTCGCCAATTACCGCAAGGCCTTCGGCGAGACGCTGATTGACAAGCCGCTCCTCCGGCGGCAACTGATGAAACTCATGGTGCCGACAGAACAGTCGCTTTCGATGTTCATGTATGTCGCGCGGAATCTTGAAGCAGGGGAGGCGGGTGACGAAGCAGCCGCCAAGCGCACGCGTATCCTGACGCCGCTTTTGAAATACCGTACGGCGCGGGACAATGTCCGGGTCGCCACCGGCGCCATGGAGGTTCGTGGCGGCAATGGTTATATTGAAGACTGGGTAAACGCACGGCTGGTTCGCGATGCCCATCTCGGTGTCCTCTGGGAGGGAACGTCCAATATCAACTCCCTCGATGTGACGACACGGGCGATTGCGAGGGTTGGTGCGCATGAAGACCTCGCCGAGGATCTGACCAAGATACTGGATGCGAATAGTTCATTGCCGGGTCAATACGCCGGGCAACTGAAAGGGCTTGTCGAACAATCCGTTAAATTTGCCGAAGAGGTCGCGCGGCAGGGCAAGGAAACATATGCCCGCAAGGCCGCCAGCGCGCTCTATCATATGACCACGGCGACACTGTTGGCCAATGAAGGGGCGGCGCTCGGCGCGATGGGGCGGGATGCCCGACGGCTGTTGCTCTCGCGGATGGTTGTGGATCATAAGCTCGGTTCCGCCAATCCACTCTCGATTGATGGTGGCAAATTTGAAGGAGCGGCGACGGATGCGCTTCTAAGCGATACCAAACTCAGCCTTGACGAGGCCAAGCAAATTCTGACCCTATAGGTCGCAGAAAAATTTACTGGAATCAGGAGCAGTAGATCATGAATATTGAAGTGAAACTGAAGGACAGGGAAGACCGGAAGCTCGAAGACTGGGTGGCCGCCGATTGCCATGGGCTTAATTTTTTCGACATTGATAACAGCTTGCAGGATCTTCTGACCCTTTATCTGCCGGATGATCTGCGCGCGCATATGACGCCCGTTTACCGGCGGCTTGGGGAGATTGCGGGCAACAGGCTCGATGACCTTGCGCGGACCTGCGACCGCCATGCTCCGGTGCTGCATCCGCGGGATGCGCGTGGGCGCAACCGCGACTGGATTGAGTTTCATCCCGCCTATCGCGAGATGGAGAAAATAGGCTATGGCGACTTTGGGATTCACGCCATGTCCCGCAAGGCCGGGGTACATGGGTGGCCCGAAAAAATCCCGCCGATGGCCAAATACGTGTTTCAGTATCTCTTTACCCAGTCCGAATTCGGCCTGATGTGCCCGATTTCGGTAACGGATACCTCCGCCATGCTGCTTGAAAGATACGGCTCAGAAATTGCCAAGGATAAATACCTGGGCAAAATGCTGAGCCAGGACATGAACGAGATTTATATGGGCGGTCAGTTCATGACCGAGAAGATCGGCGGATCCGAAGTGGCAAATCTCGCCGTCACCGCGCGGGAGGAAAATGGGGAATGGCGGCTTTATGGCGATAAATGGTTCTGCTCCTGCGCCGACGCGGAAGTCTGCCTTGTACTTGCGCGCCCGGAAGGAGCCCCGAAGGGCAACTCGGGTCTTGCTATTTTCGCGGTGCCGCGTCATCTCGATGATGGCGAACGAAACGGCTATCGCATCGTTCGCCTGAAGGACAAGATGGGCACAAAATCCATGGCGTCAGGAGAAATTATCTTTGACGGCGCCGTCGGATATCCCTTCGGCGACGTCGGCGCACAGCCTAATCCGGGCCTCCGCCAGATGATGGATCAGGTCAGCATGTCCCGCCTTTCCCACGGCGTCCGTGCGGCGGGGATGATGCGCCGCTGCCTCAACGAGGCGCTGGTTGCCTCAAAGACGCGGGACGTGTTCGGTGAGGCAATCATCCATAAACCGCTGCTGCGGCGACAGTTGCTGAAATTAATGGTGCCGACGGAGCAGGTGCTTTCCATTGTCATGCATGTCGCCTCGGTTCTGCATAAGGCGGAAAACGGCGATGAAGGCGCAAAGCGCCTCAACCGGATATTGACTCCGCTCGTCAAATTCAGGGCCTGCCGGGACAATGTGACGGTGGCAACAGGGGCGCTTGAAATTCGGGGCGGCAATGGCTTTATCGAAGACTGGGTGAACGCCCGTCTTGTCCGCGACGCCCATACCGGTCTTCTTTGGGAAGGGACTTCCAATATCAACGCGCTTGATATCACGACCCGCGCCATCACCCAGGTGGGGGCACATGAGGACCTTGCGGCGGACTTGAAGGATCGACTGCAGGCAACCTCGGGACTTCCCGGACAATTCGCCGGAGAACTTATGGGGCTTGTTGATCGGGCCAAGAACTTCGCCGAAGAAATTGCAGTGAACGGGAATGAAACGAAAGCGCGGCAGGCCGCCAACGCACTCTATCATGTGACAACGGCAACCTTGTTGGCGACCGAAGGTGCGGCCCTCGGACAATCCGGTGGCGATGCGCGGCGGTTACTGCTATCCCGTCTGGTGATTGATACCAAACTCCGCGCCCGTGATCCTCTGCAGAACGGAGACGGGCGTTTCGAAATAGAGGCGGGCAATTACCTTCTCGGGACTGCAGCGGTTCCGCTTGATGTGGCGACGGATCTTTTGCGGATCTAGGACAGCAGATTTAATAACAATAATAAAAAAGTTTGAACTTGTGGAATCTCCCGGCTGTGGCAATATGTCGCTGTCGGGAATTTTTTTAAATAAATTCAGTAAAACTGCCAAAAAAATACCTTTGACCAAGGTTGTTCCACTAATTTTTTATGTGTTTTTGGCCCTGCGGCATCTGACCGCATGGAATGACACATAAAAAGCCTAAACTATCTGAATAATCGAAGAAGTGCTCAATTGCTTCGACTTTAACCGAATTCGGGAGGATATGTGAAATGCTAGAATCCTTGGACGCGCGTGTGGAACCATTTAAAAAGTCAGATACCAGTGTTATTCGGTTTAAACGTCCTGCGGTTAATCCACCGGCAGCACGCCGTATCGTCGTCGATGCGCCCTGCCTGACATGCAACGCTCAAAAGCAGTCGATTTGCGCAGGCTTGAAAGAGGGTGAAATGGAGGAATTCGCGCGAATTGTCCGAACCCGTCTGGTGAAAGCAGGGCAATCCGTCTATCGGGAATTCGAAGAAGCGAAATACTTCTTCACTATTGTCACTGGCGAAGTCAGGCTGGCCAATCTGCTTGATGACGGTCGTCGTCAGGTGACCGCTTTTAATTCAACCGGAGACATCATTGGTGACCATCAAAAGGGCTACTATCTGTCCGATGCGGAAGCGATCTGCGATACCGTTGTCTGTCAGATTCCGATCAAGGCATTGGACAGCTTCGTAGAAGATCTGCCTGCTGTGCGGTCGGCGTTAGTGGCGAAGATCAAGGATGAAGCGAATAACCTCCGGCGTCTTGCCATCCTTCTCGGGCGCAAAACCCCTGTTGAAAAGATTGCAAGCTTTCTGGTCAACCGTGCGCAAAAAGCGGGCCTTTCCTTTAATGGCACCGCCGAAATCAATCTGACGATGGGCCGGAGCGATATTGCCGATTTTCTTGGCCTTACCATTGAAACTGTCAGCCGCACGATTACGCGATTGAAGAATCATGGAATCCTTGAAGTGCCCAATGCACATTCAATTATTATCAAAGACATGGTCGAACTGGAATCGCTGGCGGAAGGTGAAAAATGAAGGCGGATGCGGGCCTGAAGATAAGCCAGTTCGTTCCCCGGTACACGAGCTATCCGACAGCCCCGCATTTTACGGGCGCAATTGACGGTGGAGTATATGAACAATGGCTGCAGGACCTTGATCCTGCCAAGCCATTGTCGCTTTATCTGCATGTCCCCTTTTGCCAGAAAATGTGCTGGTACTGCGGTTGCCACACGAAGATTGTCGCGCGGTATGACCCGGTCGCACGCTATGCCAAAGCGCTACGTGCCGAAATAGGGCTTCTGGCAGACAGGCTACCGGGAAAATTCCAGATCTCTCATGTGCATTGGGGGGGGGGAACGCCGACCATGCTGTCGTCAGGAGATTTCACGGAAATCATGGCGTTGATCGATAAGCGGTTTGTTTTTACGCGGGATGCGGAAAAAGCCATAGAAATTGATCCGAGAGCCGTTAATGTGAAAAAAATTTCAGCGTTGGCCGCGGCAGGTATAAATCGCGCAAGTTTGGGCGTGCAGGATTTTAGCCTGAAGGTGCAGGAAGCCATCAACCGCGTACAATCCTTCGAATTGACAAAAGAGGTAACCGAAAATCTTCGTGCCGCCGGCATCGAAAAAATCAACTTCGACTTGATGTATGGCTTGCCTCGGCAAACGGAAGCCGATGTACTTCGGACAGTCGACCTTTCCCATAAATTGCTCCCTGACCGCATCGCGCTCTTCGGATATGCGCATGTTCCCTGGATGAAAACACATATGAAGCTGATTCGGGACGAAGATCTGCCTGACAGCGGGATGCGGGTAAGTCAGGCCGAGCTCGCGGCGGAAAGGCTGCAGGAACTCGGATATTGCCAGATCGGACTCGATCATTTCGCCAAAGCCAATGATACGCTGTCTCTTGCGTTGGAAAACGGCGCGCTCAATCGAAATTTCCAGGGGTATACGACGGATACGGCAGATGCCCTTTTAGGTGTCGGCGCGTCATCCATCGGGCGTCTGCCGATGGGATATGTTCAAAACACAGTGCCGCTGCAAGGCTATGAAACTGCGGTTTTGGCGGGTCAATTTCCGATTTCCAAAGGCATCGCTGTCTCAATGGACGACCGGCTGCGTGGGCAGGTGATAGAGCGGCTCATGTGCGACCTTAAAGTCGACCTGGAGGCATCCGCCCGGCAGTTTGGAGCCGATTCTTCTTATTTTTCCACCGAGCTGGCGGAACTGAAGCCGTATGAAAATGAAGGCCTTGTTACGTTCCAGGAAGGCTTGCTTACCATCACGCCAAAGGGCCGGATACTGGTCAGAGCGGTTTGCGCGGTGTTTGACAGTTATCTAAAACAAGGCTTGGCGCGCCACTCAAAAGCTGTTTAAATTACATTTCCGCAATAATAAGAAAAATCGCGGCAGGGCTGAAAGCTATTTTCGCTTTGATTTCGATCAATGCTCAATAGAATTTGACCCTTAAGCTGCGATCTGAGGGGGAGTATTACACGGTTTCGCTTACGAAGGCTCCTGAGGCGAGTTGTAAACTCCATAAATTTAGAGCAAAAGACGGAACTTAGGCATGAATTTATTATGGCTGGCTTTTACAATCGTAGGCGTGCTGGTGGGGGTTGTTCTATCGGCAAAAGCCGTTGATCCGGTGATGATGATCCATGGGATGGTATTTTCCATTGCCAGTGTGCTCAGTGCCTTTGCACTGATTTCCCGGCATTACCGTTTTGTCGGTGCGCCGAGTTTGGCGGATGGCGGCGGCCGGGTTGACTATAACATCGACATTGTGAAGGCGGGGGTAATCGCCTCGACGTTCTGGGGAGTTGTTGGATTTTCCGTTGGTCTGGTTATCGCGCTGCAACTGGCATTTCCGGTTCTTAACTTTGATCTGCCCTGGACAAATTTTGGCCGTCTGCGGCCGCTTCATACTTCCGCCGTGATTTTCGCCTTTGGTGGCAATATCCTGATCATGACGTCGTTCCATGTCGTACAGCGGACCTGCCGCGCGAGGCTGGCCGGGGATATCGCGCCCTGGTTCGTCTTCTGGGGATATCAGCTTTTTATTGTTCTTGCGGCTACCGGTTATGTCCTGGGTGTCACGCAGTCCAAGGAGTATGCGGAGCCAGAATGGTATGTGGATATCTGGCTTACGCTTGTCTGGGTGGTTTATCTGCTGGTTTTCCTGGGGACACTCTGGAAGCGGCAAGAAAAGCATATTTATGTCGCCAACTGGTTCTATCTGGCCTTCATTGTGACTATCGCGATGCTGCATATTGTGAATAACCTGTCCGTGCCGGTAAGTTTTGCAGGCGTGAAAAGCTATTCGCTCTTTGCTGGGGTGCAAAGCGCCCTGACGCAATGGTGGTATGGGCATAACGCGGTGGGCTTCTTCCTGACGGCGGGCTTCCTTGGGATCATGTATTACTTCATTCCGAAACGGGTTAATCGTCCGGTTTACTCCTACCGATTGTCGATCATCCATTTCTGGTCGCTGATCTTCCTTTATATCTGGGCGGGGCCGCATCATTTGCACTATACCGCTCTACCCGACTGGGCGCAGACCTTGGGTATGACCTTCTCGATCATGCTCTGGATGCCCTCTTGGGGTGGGATGATCAATGGATTGATGACATTGTCGGGAGCTTGGGACAAGCTACGCACTGATCCGGTTGTACGCTTCCTTGTCACGTCAGTCGCCTTCTATGGCATGAGCACCTTTGAAGGACCGTTAATGTCGATCAAGGCAGTCAACGCGCTCAGCCATTATACGGACTGGACCATTGGTCATGTACATTCCGGCGCGCTCGGCTGGGTGGCCTATATCAGCTTCGGGTCTTTGTATTTTCTCGTTCCGGTGCTTTGGAAGCGCAAGTCGCTCTATTCGGACGCCCTGGTCAATCTGCATTTCTGGATTTCTACTGTGGGGATCCTCCTTTACATCACGGCAATGTGGGTCTCCGGCATCCTGCAGGG
>JAIOYL010000032.1 GCA_021741195.1 Sneathiella sp.
CTCGGCAAGCGGCTTGCGCAGGCGCTTCTTGCGCGCGGATATGTGATCGGCGGCAATGGCGAGAAAGCCGATATTTCCAAGATCGTCCTCTTTGATGTTGTCCCCGGCATCGAACTCAAGGACGAGAGACTGACCTATATCTCGGGCGATATATCCGACGGTGACACGGTCGGTCGGCTGATCGATGAAGAAACGGCAAGCATCTTCCATCTCGCCGCCATCGTCAGCGCCCAGGCCGAGGAGGATTTCGATCTTGGCTACCGGATCAATCTTGACGGCACCCGCCATGTGCTGGACGCGGCGCGCACCCTGCCCCATGCGCCGAAAATCGTTTTTACAAGCTCGATCGCGACCTATGGCGGACCGCTGCCCGATGTGGTGACCGACGAGACGGCGCAACTGCCGCAGACCTCCTATGGTATTGCCAAGGTGATGGGCGAGCTTCTGGTGCAGGACTACAGCCGCAAGGGCTTCATCGATGGCCGGTCGCTGCGCCTGCCGACGATCTCCGTCCGGACGGGACTACCCAACAAGGCCGCCTCGACCTGGGCAAGCTCGATGATCCGCGAACCGCTCTGCGGCCGGGACGCTATCTGCCCGGTGACGGCGGAAACGCAGATGGCCTGCATGTCGCCGTCAAAGGTGATCGATGCGCTGATCCATGCCCATGACCTGCCCGCAGACGCCTTCGGCGCAAGCCGTTCCCTCCTGCTCACCGGTATTTCCATATCGGCGGGCGAGATGGCCGCCGCCATGGCGCGTCATCGCGGCAATCGCCAGCTTGGCGGGATTAAATGGGTAGCGGATCCGGCGATCCAGAAAATTGTCAATGGCTGGCCGAAAGCGACACGCTCGGCGTGCGCCGACAAGCTCGGGTTTCAGAAGGATGAAAATCTCGATGACATGATCCGCGCCTTTATCGAAGAGGATCTCGAGGATCAGCTCACCCTGTATTCCTAGCGTTGATAGAGCTTTGCGAGACCGGTCTTTGACGCCTCCGAGACGCCGCGCTCCGTGATCAGGCCGGTGACCAGCCGCGCCGGGGTCACATCAAACGCGTAATTGGCGGAACGGCTGCTGGAGGGAAGGATGCGCACCCCGGCGATTTCACCTTCACCGTTGAGACCCTGAATATAATCAACCTCATGACTGCCCCGGACCTCGATCGGGATATCCTTCACCCCGTTGTCTATTTCCCAGTCGATGGTCGGCCCCGGAAGCGCCACGTAAAAAGGCACGTTATTATCCCGTGCGGCGAGCGCCTTTAAGTACGTGCCGATCTTGTTGCAGACGCCCCCCGCCGCCGTCGTCCGGTCGGTGCCGGTAATGCAGAGATCGACAAGCCCGTGCTGCATCAGGTGACCGCCCGCATTATCGACGATCAGCGTATGATCGACGCCATGCTTGCCGAGCTCCCAGCAAGTCAGATGCGCCCCCTGATTGCGAGGCCGCGTCTCATCGACCCAGACATGGACCGGGATGCCTGCATTATGGGCTTTGTAGATGGGAGAAAGCGCCGTCCCCCAATCGACAGTCGCGAGCCAGCCCGCATTGCAATGGGTGAGAATATTCAGCCTGCCGGTCTTTCCCTTCGCTTCCCAGATACGCTTGAAGACCTCAAGCCCATGGTCGCCGATGGCGCTGTTGATCGCGGCATCCTCATCGCAGATCTGTGCCGCCTTCTCATAGGCCGCCGCGAGCCGCGCGTTTTCAGGGAGCGGCAGGAGCAAATCCTGCATCGCGCGGATCGCCCATCGCAAATTCACCGCTGTTGGCCGTGTCGCGATCAGTTTTTCACTGATCGTTTTGAGATGATCATTGTCGGCTTTCTTCCGAAGGCCGAGACATATCCCGTAGGCTGCTGTCGCCCCGATCAAGGGCGCGCCACGCACCAGCATGGCGGAAATGGCATGCGCGGCCTGTTGCCAGGTGGTAAGCTTTTCAACCCTGAATTCATGGGGCAACCGCGTCTGATCGATGATATCGACGGACCAGCCGTCGTCGGCCAGCCAGATACTCCGGTAGGGAACGCCATCCACTTCCATTCATTGCTCCTTGCGTCTCGACATGAGAGCGTAGCTTATCCGGAAAACCCTTGCGTCGACAGCCCTAAATCGGCAAACTCGCCCCTTAAAGCCATCACAATCAAGGGGATAAGAAATGGAAGTCAAAGCCGCCGTCGCCCATAAGGCAGGAGCGCCACTTTCAATCGAAACCGTCACGCTGGACGGCCCGCGCGAGGGCGAGGTGCTTGTCGAGATCAAGGCGAGCGGACTTTGCCACACCGACGCCTTCACCCTCTCCGGTGACGATCCCGAAGGCATCTTCCCCGCCATCCTCGGCCATGAAGGCGCGGGCGTCGTCGTCGATGTCGGCCCGGGCGTCACGTCCTTGAAAAAAGGCGATCACGTCATCCCGCTCTACACCCCGGAATGTCGGCAATGCGACTATTGCACCAGCGGGAAAACCAACCTCTGTCAGGCGATCCGGGTGACGCAGGGGCAAGGCCTGATGCCGGACGGAACCAGCCGCTTCAGGATCAACGGCGAGAAGGTCTTCCATTACATGGGCTGCTCGACCTTCGCGAACTGCACCGTGGTGCCGGAAATCGCGCTCGCCAAGATCCGCGAGGACGCCCCGTTTGACAAGGTCTGCTATATCGGTTGCGGTGTCACGACGGGCATTGGTGCGGTGATCAATACGGCGAAGGTGAAGCCCGGCGACAACGTTGTCGTCTTCGGCCTCGGCGGGATCGGCCTCAATGTCATTCAGGGCGCAAGACTTGCCGGCGCTGACATGATTGTCGGCGTCGATCTCAACCCGGCGCGAAAGGAACTTGGCGAGAAATTCGGTATGACCCATTTCGTCAACCCGGCGGAAATCGAGGGAGATCTTGTCCCCTATCTCGTCGATCTGACCAAGGGCGGCGCGGATTATTCATTCGAATGCATCGGCAACGTCAATGTCATGCGCCAGGCGCTTGAATGCTGCCACAAGGGCTGGGGGACGAGCGTCATCATCGGCGTTGCGGGCGCCGGGCAGGAAATCTCCACCCGTCCATTCCAGCTGGTGACCGGGCGCGTCTGGAAAGGCACGGCCTTCGGCGGCGCCAAGGGCCGCACGGATGTTCCGAGGATCGTCGACTGGTATATGGACGGCAAGATCAATATCGATGACCTGATTACCCATGTCATGCCGGTCGAGAAAATCAACGAGGGCTTCGACCTGATGCATGAGGGTAAGTCGATCCGCAGCGTCGTCACTTTTTGAGCGCCGTCATGAAAACCCTTTCCGAGCAGGCTTGTTTTGGTGGCGTTCAGGGCTTTTATTCGCATTCATCGACGGAAACCGCCACAACCATGCGCTTCGCCGTCTTTCAGCCGCCACAGGCGACAGCGGGTCCCGTCCCCGTTCTCTATTATCTCGCAGGCCTCACCTGCACAGAGGAAACAGCCACAATCAAGGCGGGGGCACAGAGGCTTGCCGCAGAGCACGGCCTGATGCTGGTGATGCCGGATACGAGCCCGCGCGGGCTTGATCTTCCGGGCGACGACGACGACTGGGATTTCGGCAGCGGCGCGGGTTTCTACCTCGATGCGACGGAAACGCCCTGGGCGCGGCACTACCGCATGGATAGCTATGTCACGACCGAGTTACGCCATCTTGTCAATATCCGGTTCAATACCGCGCCAGACCGGACCGGCATTTTCGGCCATTCCATGGGTGGGCATGGCGCGCTTACCATCGCGCTCAAGAACCCGGACATCTACAAGTCCGTCTCCGCCTTCGCGCCTATCTCCTCGCCGATGCAATGCCCGTGGGGGCAAAAGGCCTTTTCCGGATATCTCGGAGACGACAGGACAAGCTGGCGAAACTATGACGCGACGGAACTGGTGACGAACGGCAAGCGGACCGCGCCTATCCTGATCGATCAGGGAACGGCTGACCAGTTTCTGGCCGAACAGCTAAAGCCGGAAATATTCGAAGCCGCTTGCATGTCGGCGGGCCAGCCGCTCATCCTTCGTCGTCAGGACGGCTATGACCATAGTTATTATTTCATCCAGACCTTCATGGAAGATCATATCCGCCATCATGCGGGTATCCTGAAAGGGCTTTAAGCGGCGGCGGCGAGATGCTTCCTCACTTCCTTGTTAAAAATCTCCGGCTTGTCCATGGCCAGCTGATGCGCCGCATTGTCAACGATCACCAGTTTTGAGCCTTCGATCTGCCGGTGAATAAGTTCGGAGGAACTTACCGGTGTTCCCATATCCTCGCGGCCGACAAGGATGAGGGTCGGTGCCTTGATCGCCGTTATGCGGTCCTTGAGATCGATCCCGGCAATGGCATGGCTGCAGCCGACATAGCCCTCGATGGAGGTTTCCAGAAACATCTTGCGGACCCGCGCATCGAGTTCCGGCCGGTCATCGAGCGAGCCCGCAACGAACCAGCGGTCCATGGTGCTGTCGACCAGCGACGCGATGCCCTGCTCGGAAGCGGAGCGTATCCGTTCGGGCCAGAGCGCCGCCGCCCCGTCCGGGAGCGTGCAGAGCGAGCTCGAAATGACGAGACTCAGCAAACGCTCCGGATATTGGAGCGCGAATTCCTGACCGATCATCCCGCCGATCGACAGTCCGACGAAATGGCTTTTGGTGATATCATAGACGTCCTGAATGGCAGCCACATCATCAGCGAGCAGTTTGAAGTCATAGGGCTCCTTTGTGGCTCCGCTCTTGCCATGGCCACGCAGGGAATAACGTAAGACCCTGTAATCCTTCATCAAATCCGCCGCGAGTTCATCCCAGGCGGTAAGATCGCAGCAGAGCGAATGACTCAGGGTGACGACAGGCGCGTCTTTCGGGCCTTCCAGCCGCGTATCAAGCTCAACGCCGTTTGCCGTAACTTTCATGGATGTTCCCCCTTCTTTTCTTATTGATTCATCACGCTGCGCGGCAAGCCCGCATTATGTCGGACGCATTACCTTGTTCACAAGCTGCGCCCCGCGGCTCGCCATGAAGTAAAGCCCCATATAGTGGGTTATGTCCTGCGGATGGGCGGCGGTTGCGCCATAGCCGATCTCCTCCGCCACGCTCCGTGGCAGATCATAGGTCGAGCAGCCCTTGTCATAGACATAGATTTCCTTCAATCCCGGCAGCATGCCGTGATTGCGGGCGCTTAAACTGGTGAGGACGAAATCCATCACACAGATATCAGTGCAGATACCAACGACGAGAAGGTCGGAAACACCGTTGGCCCCGACCCAATCGGTGACCGCATTGGAGCCGTCGTCACGCATCGCGCCGACGAAGCCGTTGATACAGTCTTTCCTGACGAGCGTTGTATTCTTGTCCGTTTCCAGCCATTTCAGTTCCGGCACCAGCTCTTCCTCGCCGGTTCCCGCCTCGCAATGCGGCGGATAGGGCGGCTCGGGCTTGCCGGGGATGTGGGTATCGAGAAACGCGAGGATCGGCCAGCCCTGTCCGGTGAAATACCTCGCGAGGCCGGCCGTTTCCGAGACCATGGTGGAAACCTGTGCATTCGGCGCAGGCGGCGCGAGCGCCCCTGCCCCGACGGTCGCAAAACCGTTGACCTCATCCACGATCACGAGCCCGACGCGTTTATCCGGCGCGGCAGGATCAAGACTTGCGAGCGCGAGCGGCATGGCCGCCGCAAGGTCATTGGTGATTTTGCCGGTTTCCATCAGTTTCCTAACTTAAGCGCATTGCGGCGCAGGTTCAATCATGCCCAAAGCCTTCGCCACGTTCAAGGTGCCATTTTCGGTCTTGGCGATATAGATGTTCATCGCCGTATGATGATCCTTTTCCGTAATCATGGCGGGGCCCGTCGGGATCTCGAAGGAAAGCCCGGCCATGCCGTCGACCGCCGCCTCGCGGTCGACCTTGCCCGCCTTCTCGAGGCCGCCCTTCAGCGCGATCAGCGAGTTGTAATGGGTCATCACATAGAAGGAGACAACTGCATCCGCGCCCGCGGATTTACGGATCTTGGCAACGAAGTCCTGAACGCCCGGCTCCGGTGAGCTGGCCACCATGGGTACTCCGGCATACATTCCCTCGCCCTTACCCGGACCGAACGCGCCGAGATAGGTTTCGGCGAAACCGAGGAAGGCGATTTTCATCGTCTTGGTGAGACCGAATTCCTCCGCCTGCTTGATGAAGGTGATACCATCCGCGCCCGGAAGCGCAAACAGCAGGATTTTCGCGCCGGAATCGGCAATTTTGCGGATGATGGAGGAGAAATCCTTGACGCCGAAAGGCGTATATTCCTCGCCAACGGTTGTGCCGCCGATTTTCTCGATGATGCCCTTCGCCGTCTTGAACATATTGCGCGGCCAGACATAATCCGCACCGAACATATAATAACTGTCCCCGATTCCCTCTTCCTTCAGGTACGGGATCAGCGGCGCTGTATCCTGGTTCGGCACCGTATTGAAGGAGAAGAGATAGCGGTTGCACATGCCACCTTCATAATTGGTCGCATAGAGGAGCGGCGTCTTGCCGCGCTCCATCGTCGCCGCCATGGCGTCGCGGCCGGCGGAAGTGATGGGCCCGGAAATCGCAATGACTTCATCACGTTCGATCAGTTTCTTCGCCTTTTCGACCGAGGTTTTCGGATCCGTCTTGTTGTCCTCATAGAGCATCTCGACCTGATGACCGAGAATACCGCCGCCCGCATTAATTTCCGCGACGGCCAAATCAAGGCCCATCTTCGCCTGATTGCCGAAAAGTTCCAGTCCGCCCGAGAAAGGCTGCACGGCACCGATCTTGATGGTTTTGCCCGCGGCAATCGCCGGCATGCCAAAAGCGGAGACCGCCGCCGCCGCGCCTACTGCGCCTACGAATTTTCTTCTTGAGATATTCAACATTGCCCGACCCTCGTCTTTATATGTTCACAAATGATATAATGTCACAAAAATGGTTGTTCTGCCATAATGTTGTGTGCATGGTTAGACAGGTAGTTTATTCGGATCAAGCAGTATCCGGCATGTTCGGGCAAATAAGCCATATTTCAATGAAAACAGGATGTTATTCCTTTGTACACATATCAAAATTTCATAGGTGTACAGACGTCTTTGGCCAGCTTACTTGCGGTTTATTTGAATCGCGGAGGGAAAAACCATGCCATTTCTTGAACTGAAGTCGCTGGTCCGGAATTTCGGAGGGCTCAAGGCCGTCAACGGCTTCTCGCTCAACCTCGAGGAAGGCAGCTTGAATGCGCTGGTCGGCCCCAACGGCTGCGGGAAATCGACCCTTTTTAACCTGATTACCGGTGTGCTGAAACCGGATGCCGGGCGCGTGATTTTCAAGGGTCAGGATATCACCGGCTGGCCGCCGCACAGCATCGCCCGGCTCGGGATCGGCCGAAAGTTCCAGGTTCCGGCGATTTTCGACGAACTGACCGTCCGGGAAAACCTGATCGTCGCTGGAAAGCGCAGCAATACCCTCCCCCTTATCCCCGAAATTCTCCAGCAAATCCGTCTCGTTGAGCTCGCCGATGCTCTTGCGGGCGAACTCGCCCATGGCCAGAAGCAATGGCTCGAGATCGGTATTCTGCTCGCGCAGGCCCCGTCGCTGATCCTGCTCGACGAGCCGACCGCAGGCATGACGTCGCTGGAGACACGGGCCACCGCCGACCTCATTCTCAACATTAATCAAAAGCGCAATATCACCGTTCTGGTGATCGAGCATGACATGGGCTTCATCGAATATCTTGGCTGCCCGCTCCATGTCATGTCGAAGGGGAAAATCCTTAAATCCGGCGATTTCGCAACCATCCGCGAAGATGCAGAGGTAAAGGCGCTGTATTTCGGTCAGTCGCGGGAGCCCGCTGATGCTTGAGATCCGCAATCTCTCATCGGGTTACCGGGATGCGCTGGTCTTACGCGATTTCGACTGCCGGATTGCGGGCGGCCGCGTGACCGCGCTGATGGGCCGCAACGGCATGGGCAAGACGACTTTGCTTAAAACCATCATGGGACTGATTGCCGCCAGAACCGGCACGATCAGTTTCGATGGGGAGATGCTCCAGAACTTATCCACGCACCTGATTTCCCGCGCCGGGATCGGCTATGTGCCCCAGGGCCGCGAAATATTTGACGGTTTTACGGTTTTCGAGAATCTCCGCCTCAGCCTGCTCGGCCATGAAGGCGGCGAGCCCCTGCCGATCGCGCAGATTTATGACTGGTTCCCGATCCTGAAAGAACGGGCAGAGCAAAAAGCCGGGACTTTCTCCGGCGGACAGCAGCAGATCCTGGCTATCGCCCGCGCCTTGATTGGCCGGCCCAAAATGCTCTTGCTCGATGAGCCCACGGAGGGCATCCAGCCCAGCATCGTTCATGAAATCGGTCTCCAGCTTGGCAAAATCGCGCGCGACACCGGCCTTGGCATCCTGATTGTCGAGCAGAATGTCGATATGGTGAGGACGCTCGCCGATCACGTGCTGTTTATGGAAAACGGCAGCATCCGCGAAAGCTGCGATATCGAGGCGCTCCGGCGCGATGACAGCCTTCTGCATCGCTATCTGTCGGTTTAGGTGTGAATGTAATGAGTGAACTTTTCCCAATAATCCTCGATGCAAGCTCCTATATTCTGATTCTGGTTCTGGTGGCGCTTGGCCTGATGATCGTTTTTGGCATGATGGGCGTGATCAATATGGCCCATGGCGAGCTTTTCATGATTGGCGCCTACGTCATGGTGATGGCTCAAGGGCTGGGCCTGCCATTCCTCGCCGGGATTATCCTCGCGCCGCTCGTTGTCGGCTTTCTTGGCCTGCTGATCGAGACGGCCCTCATCCGCCATATCTATCACCGGCCGCTGGATACCATTCTCGCGACCTGGGGCCTCTCCATCGCGCTCAAGCAGCTCATCGTCCTCATCTTCGGCCCCGAATCCCATAGCGTCGCCCTCCCCATCGACGGCAGCGTCACACTCGGCGCGTTCACCTACCCGATTTACCGCCTGATCCTGATGGCAGTATCGGCCGCCTTGATCGGCGGCACCTTCTGGCTGTTCGTGAAGACCGACTTCGGCCTGAAGGCCCGCGCCGTGATCGCCCGGCCCGACACAGCGGCGACTCTCGGCATCGACACCCGGCGCATGTACCGCTGGAGCTTCGTCATCGGGACGGCGCTTGCAGGACTGGCCGGCGCGCTGGTAGCGCCGATCATCAGCGTCGATCCCCAGATGGGGCTCGGCTACCTGGTGCCGGGATTCCTCTCGATCCTTGTCGGTGGCGCGGGACCGCTTGCCGGTGTGCTGGTCGGCGGCGCGGTCGTTGGCGGCGTCAGCAACCTGCTCGCGGTCTGGATATCGCCGGTAGCGGCCCTGATCACTGTCTATATCATCGCCATCCTGATCATCCGCCTTAAACCCGAGGGGCTATTGGGAGGACGCCGTGCGAAATAGCCTGATCGGCATCATCGTCTTTGGCTGCCTCGCCGTCTCCCCCGCCTTTATCGGCGATTACTGGACGGGACAGCTTTCCGCTTACCTCGTCTATGGCCTGCTGGCGATTTCGCTGTCGCTCGTCTGGGGTTATGGCGGTATTCTCTGTTTCGGGCAGGCCATGTTCTTCGGTATCGGCGGCTATATCATGGCGGTCTTCACCAAGGGCATGATCTATCCGGACCTGACCAGCAGTTATCTCGGACTTCTCGCCGCCATGGCGGGATCAGCGATGTTCGCGCTCGCGCTCGGGTTTTTCCTGTTTGCCGGACGCGGCATAAGCGGCGCCTATCTCGCCATCATCACTCTCGCCATTGCGCTTGTTCTCGAACGGCTGATGAACAACTGGTACGCCCTCGGCGGCTATAACGGCCTCCTGAACGTCCCGCCCCTGAAACTCGTCGCCTTCGGCTTGAGCTATGAGCTCTGGGACAAGCTGCCGACCTTCTACATCATCCTCGGCATCGTCGCCGCCGTCTTTTTTGCCGTAACCCTGCTTGTGAACACGTCCTATGGCCTGCTGCTGACCGCCATCCGCACCCATCCGGACCGGCTTTCCTCGCTCGGCTACAGCGTGCTCAACCTGCGGCTTTCCGTCTTTAGTTTAAGCGCCGCCATTGCAGGGCTCGCCGGCGCGCTGTTCGTGACGCTCGACGGGTTCGCCTCCCCGACCCTGATCGGCTTCACCTTGTCGACAGAGGCGCTGATCTGGGTTGCCATCGGCGGCAAGGAGATGCTGCTCGCGGCCTTCCTCGGCGCTATTTTCACACGCACGGCGGAGAGCTGGCTTTCGGAGATTTTCGGCGACTACTGGATATTAATTCTCGGCATCGCCTTTATGGTGAGCGTCGTCCTGCTGCCCAAAGGCCTTCTCGCAACACCCTTCGAGAGGCTGACACGGCGCAAACGAGTCAGACCTTCGTCGCCCGCAATCGCGCCGTCTCCGCCTGATCCACCGTCCCCGCCTTCGGGTCCAGACTGACGCCGAACCGCTCCCGGACTTCTTCCGCCGTATAATAGCCTTTCGCGACGTCACGGGCGACACGGGCCGGATCGCGTTTGTACGGATCGCCGAAACCGCCGCCACCCGGCGTCGAGACAGCAATCGCGTCGCCGACCTCAAAGCGGATATCCTGATCCTTTGAGAGATGTGGCGGCACGTATGTCACGCCGTTCCGTATCACCGCTACCTTGTTAAGGCCGCCATCGCCGCCGCCAAGCGCGCCCAAGGGACCATAGCGGCCATGATCCATGACCATGGAGGCGCGCGCCTCGCCGCGCCGGAGCCGGATCCTGTAATTGACCCCGAAGCCACCGCGATATTCGCCCGCGCCCCCCGATCCTTCATGCAAGGAATACTCGTCGAACAGCACCGGGTAATATTGCTCCATCACTTCGATCGGCGTGGTCTTCGAGATCCCGATGGTCGAGCAGCCGTTGGAAAGCCCGTCGCTCCCCTGATAGCCGCCATAGCCGCCACCGGAGATCACATACATGACATAGCTCCTCTTCCGCTCCGGATCATAGCCGCCAATGGCGAGATTGCCTGAGGTACCGGCAGGCGCCGCGAACAGGAGATCGGGGATCACCCCGACAAGCGCGTTGAAGACGGCCTCGGCGATCCGCTGGCTCACCTCTGCCGCACAGCCCGAGACAGGACGCGGGTATTTCGCATATAGAAAGGTTCCATGCGGCTCCGTCACGATCAAGGGCTCAAAGGTGCCCGCGTTAATCGGGATTTCGGGAAAAATATGCTTTATAGCCAGATAGATAGAGGATTTTGTAGTCGCGATAACCGAATTCATTGGTCCCTGGCAGGGCGGGCTGGACCCTGACATGTCAAACTCGAGCCGCTCACCCGTCTTGGTGATTTTCATATCGATTTTCAGTGGCTCATCGACGACGCCGTCGGAATCAACATAGGCGACGCCGCGATATTGCCCATCGGGAATTTGCGCAATTTTCGCCTTCATCTGGCTGGCGGCGCGGATTTTGAGTTCCTTGATACAGTCGCGCACCAGTCCCTCGCCATATCGGTTCAAAAGATCGGTGAGCCGCGCGTCGCCAATGGCGAGCGCCGCGCCTTGCGCCTTTATATCGCCGATGCGCTGATCGGCGATGCGGATATTGGAGAGGATGATGGAGAGGATTTCCGCGTCCAGTTCGCCCTTTTTGAACAGCTTTACCGGCGGCAGGCGCAATCCCTCCTGCTCAACCTCGGTAGCATTGGCAGAAAAGCCGCCCGGAACGGAGCCGCCCAAATCCGGCCAGTGACCGGTATTGGCGAGCCAGGCCCAGAGCTTGCCCTTATAGAAAAACGGCTTCACGAATTTTACATCCATCAGGTGGGTGCCGCCAAGATAGGGATCGTTGACGATGAAGATATCGCCGGGCTCGACGGATTTCGCGCGCTCGATCACCGCTTGCGTCGAGAACTGCATGGTGCCGACGAAAATCGGCAGGCCGAGCTCCCCTTGCGCGATCAGCTCGCCGGTTTCGGCGGCGTAGATCCCGTCCGAGCGGTCTAGCGCCTCGGAAATGACCGGGCTGAAGGCGGAGCGGACGAAGGCGAGATCCATCTCGTTGCAAACCTGGACGAGGCCATTCTGGATCACGGAAAGCGTAATCGGATCAATCTCTTCCATTAGACATCTCCACCAGAAGGTTGCCATAGTCATCGGCCGTTACCTTATCGCCGGGCTCGATCACGGTGGTCGTATCCAGCTGCTCGATGATCGCCGGGCCGGTAAGCAAGAGATCGTGCGGCAGCTTACCCCGCGTATATATGGGCGTTTCCTGCCATTTGCCGTCGAACATCACCGGACGGCGGGTGCGTTCTGCGTCCTGTAGCGAATCTGTTTGCGCCTTGCCTGCGAGCAGCCTCAAGTCCAGCGTCTTGCGCTTGCCGATCACCGCCGTATGCAGGTTCACGAGAACCGCACGGATTTCGGGGAGCTCCACGGCGAAGCGCGCCCAGTAGGCAGCATCGAAACGCCTTTGCAATTCCTCGACGGTGATGTCCGGCCCGCTGATCCCGACGCTCAACATATGGCTCTGGCCCTGAAACTGCATATCGGCGGAAAAGAGGAAATTGAGCTCCTCCGTCTCGACGCCGTCGCGGGCAATCAGTTCCTTCCCTTCCGCCATCTGCGCCAGCAATGTTTCACGCAGGATACCGATATCGAGGCTCGCAAGCGGGATATTGAGGGTACGGACGAAATCATGACGGAGGTCCGAGACCACGCAGCCAAGCGCATTGGTAAGTCCCGGCTTGGCCGGGATCAGCACGCGCGGTATACCGAGTTCCCTGGCAAGCGCCGCCGCATGCAAGGGTCCCGCCCCGCCAAAGGCGAAGAGCGCGAAATCGCGGGGGTCATGGCCGCGCGCAAGGCTGACCATGCGCATCGCCCCGGCCATGCGGTTATTGGCGATGGTGAGCACGGCGGTGGCCGCCTCCTCCGCACTCATGCCGAACGGTGCGCCGATCTTCGCTTCAAACAGGCCACGAAGGTCGGCGAGCGAGACGGGGGTCTCGACGGACAGCAGTTTATCCGGGTCGAGCCGTCCGAGGATAAGGTTGGCATCGGTAATGGTCGGCTCCCTTCCGCCGCGCCCGTAGCAAATGGGACCAGGGCTAGCCCCGGCGCTCTCGGGCCCGACCTGCAGCATCCCGGCGTCATTGATGAAGGCGATGGAGCCGCCGCCCGCGCCGATCGTATGCACATCGACCATGGGGACATGGAGCGGCAGGCCATATTCAAGGTCCAGCTCCGCCGTCACCTGCGGTACACCGTCCAGCACCAGCCCGACATCGGTGCTGGTCCCGCCCATGTCATAGGTGAGCACCCTTTTGAACCCGGCGGCGGACGTGGTCGCCGCCGCTGCCATAACGCCGGACGCCGGGCCTGACATGACCGTATTGACGGCGGCTTCCGCGACGATGCGCGCCGAGATACTGCCGCCGTTGCCCTGCATGACGAGAAGGTCATGGGCAAACCTGCCCTTCGTCAGTTCATTCTGAAGGCGGGAGATATAGCGGTCGAGCACCGGGCGGATGGCGCCGTTGATGGCCGCCGTCGTACCCCGCTCATATTCGCGGTATTCCGAAAGGATCATGTGACCTGCGCAGATAAACTCGTTCGGCCAGATTTCCCTGGCGATTTCAAGGGCCTTCCGTTCATGGGCCGGGTTCTTGTAGGAATGGAGGAAATGGATCACGAGGCTCTCGGCGCCGGCCTCTGCGAGGATGCGGACTTTTTCCTTCAACATCTCTTCGTCGAGCGGTGTGACAACTTCACCGTCCGCATCCATCCGCTCATTGACTTCAAGCCGGTCCTCGCGCGCAATCAGCGGCGTGAAGCTGCCCTTGAGGCCATAGGGCTCGGGCCTTGTGCGCCGCCCAAGCTCGAGAATATCGCGAAAGCCTTGCGTTGTGATCAGGCCAACGCGCGCAATTTTCTGCTCCAGCAGGGCGTTTGTGGTTGTGGTCGTGCCATGGCTGATGGCGCTGACGTCGGACAGTTTCACATCCGCCTTTTCAACGGCCTCAAGCACGCCAAAGGCCTGATTGTCGAGGGAGGTCGGCACCTTGGCGATGGAGATTTCACCCGTTTTCAGGTCGGCGGAGATCAGGTCCGTGAAGGTGCCGCCGACATCGACGCCAAGAATGATATCCCCCATGGCCCGCCCTATCTCAAGCCGTCGTTCTTGGAAATATCCTCAACCGCGAGGCCGCCGAGGCGGGCATGGACGCGGCCGCCAGTGGTCATCACCAACGCAAAGAGGATTTCCGCGCGCCGCGGTGCATCGGCGATACCAACCTCCATGGCATCAAAATGGCTGCGTACATAAGACGCGTCCTTATGGGTGATCGGGATTTCGAGACGGCTGCCGATCCCACCGACCTTCTTCGAGGATGGCACGATGGCGAGTGCCTTACCCAGAGCCTCGCGCATGGCGTAGCCGCCCGCCACATGCCAGGTCGCGCCATGCTCAAGCTCTCCGTCCTCGCCGACGATGGCGCCCTTGCCGTAGCTGGTAATCTTGAGCGGATCACCGCCGAGCGCGTCGATCAGCCGCGTTGCGAGCTTGAGCCCGAGCGGTTTCAGCGCCTCCATGAAGGGCGTGATATTCTCGACATAGCGGCCCGCGTAAGGGTTCTCCAGCACCACGGCGATGGAACCCCGCTTGATCGGATGGGCGACGGGCAGGCCACCCTCGTGATAGATTTCCTCCACCGTCGTCGCGGTCTTGCGAATGCGGACCAGGTCACTCATGCTCTTCTCCAGTTTGTCTTGATTTCCAGGGCCGCCAGCACGGCCCGCTCCCCTTGTAGCGACAGATAGGCCGCGGAAATAAGCCCGCGCCGTTTGAACCTCTCGCCAAGCGCCCATCCCCTGCCGAGCGCCTCATGTTTTTCAGCATCGCTAAGTGGGCCGACCGCCGTTGTGACCAACATATCGCCAAGATCAGTGTCGTCCCGCAAAGTTGAGGCCGGGGCTTTGGTAATTTTTGGGCTTGCCACATCCACGGCTCCCGCGATCAGGGTTGCGGCGACATCGGCCATGGCGGCGGTTTTTGCGAGCACCGTTACCGCATCGGCAATGCCGGGCGACAAGGATCTCCCGCGCCAACCGGACGTCGCGACGCCGCCAATCCCATCCGCCGATGTGAGGACAAGTCCCGCATCCAGCGACGGCTTGTCCGCGTTATCGACAACCGCCATCCTGAGGCTTTGCCCGGGTGCGAGATAGAGCGCGATATCGCCGCCGTTATTGACATAGGCCTTATCCAGCGTTCGATCCCGGATCATCGCCGCGAGGACGCTATCGGCTACTGCGCCCGCCACCGCCGCCATGGAGGTGATAAAATGATCGGTGGCGTAAGAAACACATGCACTCCGCATCTCGCGGGCGATCCCGGCGAGGAGCGGCGCCGGTCCAAGTGTTACAGGCCCACGTAAAACAGGAAGAACGGCGGCCAAATCCTCTAAAACATTCGCGAAATACGCCGCCGCCTGCTCATAGGAACGGGTGATCTCGGCAGGGGCTCCGAACGTTTCGGCAATGATATCGATCGGCCCATGTTGCAGGTGCAGGCGCTTGTTATCCGGCATCAGCTGCGCGCGGGCCTCACCAGCCATGGTTAGCCCTCCTTCCGCGGTTTATCGATATGCCGTTTCGCGAGCACCTCATCCAATGTGACAATGCCGTCCATATAACCGCCGAGCGCCTCGTAATCGGCGCGGCGGAGCGTGAACTCGATCGGCGCGACAATGGCCGGAGTCGGCACATAGCCGAACGAATTTTCCGGCATGCGGGTGACATCGACGAGAAAGGTGATGCCGCCACCCGGCCAGATGTAGACGGGCGCCCCGCCCGAGGTCACACGGGTCAGCGCGTCTTTCACGGAGCGGGTGAGGCGGACCGGGTTTTCAGTTACCCCCGCGCGGAGCGACCCGCCCGCCCCCGCCATGAACAGCACCGAGCAGAGCGCCGGCTCGCAGTTTTCCGCGATCCGCTCAACCACCAGACGGACATCCTCCGGCATCGGCGCGGGAACCGGTTTGAGATTTGCATCGAGCACGAACCAGGCGCTGTCCTGCCCGGTCGTCGAGACCATCAGGAGCGTCATACCGGGCCAGGCCTTTTTCGCGTCGATCCGGTCGATGATATCGAGCGGGTTCCTGACCTCCGTTCCGCCCCATCCCGCGCCGGGTTCCGCCACCTGGAAATACCGTCCCGGTGTCGAGCGCCGCCCGCGCACCCGGACACCGGATTCGCGCATCTTCATGAAGCGGCCCGCCTGATGCTCGGTAAGGACGCCGGTGATATGATCATCGACGACGATCACCTCATCGGCCTTGCCGAACCATTGCGGCGCGAAAATGCCGATGGTCGCAGAGCCGCAGCCGACCCGCATCCGCTCCTCCAGATCGCCATCGATGATCGGCGCCTTGCCCGCCTGCAGGTTAAGTTTTGCGCCACCCTCGACATCGAGTTCCACCGTTTGCTTGTTGCAGAGCGCAAGCAGGGTGTCGCAGGTGACCTTGCCTTCACGCTTGGACCCGCCGGTCAGATGCCGTACCCCGCCGATGGAGAGCATCTGGCTGCCGTATTCGGCGGTGGTGACATGGCCGACTGGCTCGCCCTCCGCAAAGACCGCCGCCTGCTCCGGGCCGACATAGCGGTCGGTATCGATCTTGACCTTGACGCCGCAATAGCTGAAGACCCCCTCGGAGACGACCGTGATTACATCCACGCCGTCAATTTCCGCGCCGATGATAAAGGGCGCAGGCTTGTAGTCGGGATAGGTCGTGCCCGAGCCGATCCCGGTGACGAAGCGGGCGGATGTCGGGATCAACTCGCCCTGCCAGGCATTCGCGCCTTCCATAAGCGGCACCTGTTTTCCGGATCGTTCCAGCACGACCAGTGGATCAACGCGGGTGAGCACGCCGCCGACATTGGCATAGCGGTCGCAGGCCCCGGCCTTGCCGTCCCGGATGCGGCAGAGCACCGGGCAGGCATCGCAGCGGATCAGGCCGTCCGATTTATCCATTCCCTTTCTCCCGTTTCCTGATCTCGGCGCGGAGGCGGTGCGGCAGCATCGGCGCGCGCGTCACCCTCACGCCCGTCGCGTGACGGATGGCGCCGAAAATCGCGGGCGCCGTCGGCACCAACCCGGGCTCGCCAACGCCCTTGGCGCCAAAGGGACCCAGTGGCTCCGGATCCTCGATGATCAGGATATCCATCCGCGGCATATCGCCGATGGTCGGGATCAGATAGTCGTGGAGATTCTCGGTTTTTCCCGGAATATATTCCTCCATCAGCGCGAGGCCGAGCCCTTGCGCGATGCCGCCCTGGATCTGCCCCTCGACCTGCTGCGGATTGATCGCGCGGCCGACATCATGGGCGGCGACGATCCTGAGGACCCGCGTTGTGCCGAGTTCCATATCCACCTCGACCTCGGCGATCTGGGCGGCAAAGCCGTAGGTTGCGTACGGCACGCCCTGCCCGTTCGCATCGAGCGGCGTTGTCGGCGGGTCGAAATGACCGGCACCGCGAAAAACCATCCCGTCGGCATCGGCTGGCAGCGCGGCAAGATCGATCTCGCGCACGGCTTCACCGTCGGTCACACGTAATATATGCCCGTCCAGCTCCAGATGCGCCTCTTCCCCGGCGTTGGCGTGACGGAGAATGGCGTGGCGGAGCTCAAGCCCGGCGAACTCAGCCGCCTTGCCTGAAACAAAGGTCTGGCGCGAGGCGGAAGTCTTTCCCGCATCTTTAGTGCGATCCGTATCGCCCATGATATAGCGAAATTTCTCGGCCGGCAGGCCGACGGCGTCGGCGCAAATCT
Organism: Sneathiella sp.; assembly: GCA_021741195.1. Lineage (GTDB taxonomy): Bacteria > Pseudomonadota > Alphaproteobacteria > Sneathiellales > Sneathiellaceae > Sneathiella. The sequence goes on from JAIOYL010000032.1 coordinate 17,814, forward strand.
GCGGCAGGATGGTATTCGATCCCTGCCCGATATCCACCGCACCGTTGAAGAGCATAATCGTGCCATCGCCGCCAATACCGACCTCCATTGTCGAGGGATTGGTGAGCGCGGTATTGCCAATGCCATACCACATGGCGCCGATGCCGGCACCGCGCCGGACGGAGGCTTGCGGATTGCGGTTATTGAAGTGGACGGCGTCCTCATTCAGTTTTCGCCAATGGGGTGCAAGCGCGTCGAGACAGGCCGGAAGCCCGGCGCTTGCCTCCAGCCGCTGTCCCGTCGCCGTTTCATCGCCCGCCCGAATGGCATTGAGCCGGCGAATCTCGAGCCGGTCCAGCCCGAGTTTTTCGGCAAGATCATCCATCATTGCCTCATGGGCGATGGCGGCCTGCGGGACGCCAAAGCCCCGGAAGGCACCGCTCGGCGGCGAATTCGTGTAATAGGCCCGCCCAGTCACGCGGACATTGGGAACGAAATAGGGCCCGCTGCCATGCACCGGCACGCGTCCGGCGACCGTCGGCCCCCAGGAGGCATAGGCGCCGGTATCAAAATCCGCCGTCATCTCCGCCGAGGACAGTTTGCCGTCACTCCCCGCCGAAAAGCGGCAGGAAATCAGGGCCGGATGGCGCTTGGTGCTGGAGGCCATGCTCTCCGGCCGCTCATAGATACAGGCGACGGGCTTATCAAAGCGCATCGCCGCAACGGCGAGGATGGGCTGGACGGAGACATCAAGCTTGCCGCCGAAACCGCCGCCGCAGGCCGTCGGGATAACCCTCACCTTATCGAGACCCACCTGCAGGACATTGGCGATCTCGTCGCGGTCCATGGAGGCTGTCTGCGTGGTGGCATGCATTTCGACCCGGTCACCTACGCGCTGCGCCCAGCCCGCCTCCGGTTCGATATAGGCATGCTCGACGAAGGAGGTCTCGAACCGCCCCTCGACATGCACCTCCGCGTGCTTGACCGCCTCGAAAACATTCCCCTTGTCGACAATCCCCTCAATCAGCAGATTATGCAGCTTGCCCTCGTGAAGTTGCGGTGCACCGACGGCCTTTGCCGCCGCAACGCCGGTCACGGCGGGTTTTTCCGTGAGCGTGACGGGCAGATCCGCGAGGCCGAGCGCCAGGATCGCTTCTTTTGTACCGACAAGGGCGACAAGGGCATCACCGCGATAACGGACGCAGGTTTCGGCGAGCACGGGCTGGTCCTTGCCGGTCGCGTAAATGCCGAAGCGGTTAAAGGGAATATCCTTATGGGTGAGAACGGCCTCCAGCCCCGCCGTACGCTCAATAACATCGGTGAAATCGCCGAGCTCTACATCCGCACTGGCTAAAGGCGAGCGGAGGATACGCAGCCAGAGGCAATCCGCCGGGATGTCATCCGCGCCGTATTTCTCCACTCCCGTCAGTTTCGCCGGACCGTCAGGCTTGGGCAGCGACGCGCCAACCGCTTTTCCCGTTATTTCCGGTGCGCCGCCGCCGACATCGAGCACCGCCTCAATAATTTTCTGGTATCCCGTGCAGCGGCAAAGCACGCCACCCAGGGCATCCTCGACTTCCGCTTTTGTCGGCGTTTGGTTCTGGCGGAGCAGACTGCTCGCCGCCATCAGCATGCCGGGCGAGCAGATCCCGCATTGCGAGGCCCCGTGGCGGAGAAACGCCGCCTGCAACTCATTCAGCGCGCCGTCCGCCGCCAGTCCCTCCACGGTGACAATCTCCCGGCCCGCGGCCTGCGCCGCCGCCGTCATGCAGGCGCAGGTCTGCTTCCCGTCGATCAGGACCGTGCAGGCGCCGCAATCGCCCGCATTGCACCCGATTTTCGTGCCCGTCAGGCTGAGGAAATCGCGGAGAACATCAACAAGACGTGTGAGCGGCGGAACCGCAAGCCGGTGGCTTTGTCCGTTGACGATAAAATCAAGGAACTCCGTCATGACAGGCTCCCGATCTGGGCAAGCGCCCGGCGGATCACGGTAAGGGCGGCGTCCAATCGATACGCCTTCGATGCCCGGATATCGTCAATCGGCGTGAGCGGCGCAATATGGGCCCTGGTCACCAGATCCTGTAGTTCGGACGATCGTTTCTCGCCAAGCAATACCTCCTCGAGCGCGCCCAGCCGCATGGCGACTTCCGAACAGGCGCCGACGGCGACGCGGCAGGCAATGATCCTGTCGTCCTTATCCGTCTCGAGAACGATGGCCACCATGACAAGGGAAATGACAAGATATTTGCGCGCGCCGAGTTTTAGAAAGACACTGCGTACGGTCGCCGCACGCGGTTTGGGGATGACGATGGCCGTCAGGACCTGTCCCGGCTGTAACCGTGTTTTACGGTTGCCGAGAATAAAGTCCGTTAGGTCAATGAGTTCCCGTTTCTCCGAATCCAGGAGCTCGACTTCCGCGCCAAGGCTCAAAAGCGCAGGGACGCCGTCCGCCGCCGGAGAGGCGTTGCAGAGATTGCCGCCGATGGTTCCGGCATTCTGCACCTGCCAGCCACCGACTTCCCGCGCCGCAGCCTTCAGCCCCTCGTAGAGCGGCGGCAAATCCGCGCGGATGATGTCCGTCCAGGTCGTCGTCGCCCCGATCCGCCAGCTCCATGCTGTTTCCTCAATTCCGCAAAGCTCTGGCACGGCGGTCAGATCAAGAATGTCTTCGATGAGGGGACGTCCGACACGCGCCGGGTAGAAATCCGTGCCACCCGCCAGAATATGGACCGGACCGCTGCGAAGCGCCGCCTGCAGGTCTGTCATATTTGTTGGCCGGTAATAGCTGCCCATGGAATGCGTCCCGAATTATTGTAGGCATACGAACGAGTTTAAGAGCTACATGCGGATTGTCAAGATGGCGCCGCCGCAATTTACATGAGAGCGAAACCAACTTTATATTGCAATGACAGCAATACATAATAAAACAGCAGTAAAGATAAATTAAGAACAGGATTGCGGGACGATCTGTCCTGTTGTTTTAAAGGGGCTATCTTGGGCGACATTAAGCTTGAAAAAAGCTGGCTTGAACAGCTGCGGGCCGAATTCGACAAACCGTACATGCGCGCCCTGCGGCAATTTCTCGCGGCCGAAAAGGCTGCGGGTAAAGTGATTTATCCACCAGGCGCGGAAATTTTTTCGGCCCTTAACAGCACCCCGTTCGATAAAGTGAAGCTGGTGATCCTCGGTCAGGATCCCTATCACGGTCCGGGACAGGCGCATGGTCTCAGCTTTTCGGTGCAATCCGGTGTGCCTATCCCGCCGTCGCTTCGCAATATTTACGCGGAACTGAAACGGGATCTGGACATCCCCACTCCCCGCCACGGCTACCTCGGCCACTGGGCTGATCAGGGCGTTCTGCTGCTGAACGCAGTGCTGACCGTCGAGCGTGGGGTGGCGGGCGCCCATCAGGGCAAGGGCTGGGAGACTTTTACCGATGCGGCTGTCGCCGCGCTAAACGAGGCGCGCGATCACCTCGTTTTCCTGCTCTGGGGCAGTTATGCCCAGAAGAAGGGCAAGGTCATCGACCGGCGGAAGCATCTGGTGCTCGAAAGCCCCCATCCCTCACCCTTGTCCGCCCATCGCGGGTTTATCGGCAACGGGCATTTCTCAAAGGCCAACGACTATCTTCGCCGGATGGGCCAGCAACCGATAGATTGGCGAGTTGGAGAGGAAGCATGATCCCTGACGTTCCGGTTTTTGATATTTTGCCGAAAATCGTCGGCCATCGCGGTGCCTGTGGCCATGCGCCGGAAAATACACTGGCGTCGCTCAAAAAGTCGGCGGAACTTGGCGCCGGATTTGTTGAAATTGACGTCACCCTGACCCGCGATAACATTGCGGTAATCCAGCATGATACAGACGTGAAGCGCTGCAGCAACGGCAGCGGGCCGATCCTTCTGAAAACCCTCGCGGAGGTCAAAAGCCTCGATGCCGGAAGCTGGTTTTCTCCCGACTTTACGGGCGAGCGAATTCCAACGCTGAAGGAGGCGACCGGGACACTCGCCCGCCTCAAACTCGGACTCAATCTCGAAATCAAGCCCACCAAGGGCTGGGAGGTTCCGACAGCGGAACAGGTCGGGCGTGAACTTCTCGACTATTGGCCGGGAGATCTTCCGCTCCTCCTGTCCTCCTTCAATATCGAGGCGCTGGTCACAGTTGGCGAGATGCTTCCCGGCGTGCCGCGCGGCTACCTCACCGAAGCGATCCCGCCCGACTGGGAACGGCGGCTGGCTGAGGCTGGCTGCGCCTCGCTGCATTGTGAAAAATATTTCGTGACCGAGGACAAGGTCGCCGCGATCCGCAAGGCTGGCTACCGGATCCTTGTCTATACAGTGAACGATCCGGAAATGGCGAAACGGTTTCTGGACTGGGGCGTCGATGCCATCATCACGGATTTCCCGGACCGGATGCTCGACAAGCTGCACTGAAGGCGGCTGTTACTGTTCTTTCTGGCCTGCGACCAGATAGGCGTTTGACGACAGCAGCGAATTGATCCGGCGCATATCGCTAAGCAGGCTCAAATGCATGGCGCTCGCCTCCTGGTCCAGCAGCTTGTCGTTTCGAAGCCGTCGCAGATGCTCGTCAACCGCCTTGCGCTCGACTTCCCTGAACCGCTGCTTCCGCTGGATCAGGTTGGACGCCGTCGCCGGATTACCCGTCATCAGAACGCTAAACGACAAGCGCAGGTTCGCCAGAACCATGTCGAGCAATTGCGTTTCGTCCCGAAGGTCCTCCTCGGAAAGTACGAGCTGGTTTTTAATCCCCATCTCGATCAACTCAACCATGTTCATGACGACGATGTTGCTGATATGGTCAAGTGTCGTCGTGAAATTCAGGATTTCCGTACAGCGCTTCTCGTCCTGCTCATCGAGTGATTCCCGCCCGAGTTTGGTCAGGTAGCTTTTGATGGCGCCGTCGAATTCCTTGATGACATTGTTGCCCTCGCGGATTTTCCGGAAAACCGGGCCATTACCGCCCGTCAGGGCCAGTTTCAATTCGCGGCACATTTTTTCGAGCACGTCCCCCATCCGGAGCGTCTCGCGTACCGTATTGGCCATCGCCAGCTGCGGGCTTTCAAGGGAGGCCTTGTCGAGATAAATCGGCACCGGCGCATTCGGATCCTCAATGATGTCTTCGGGTAGAAGCCGTTCCGTCAGGCGGCCGAGCGGGCCGATAAAGGGCAGGAAGATCAGCGCACAGGCGACGTTCAGAAGCGTATGGAAATTCACGATCTGCCGGGCATGGGACGGTTCGAACAACGCGAGCTCCGGCTGGATCAACCCGATGAACGGCAGTACCGCGATGACGATAACAAGGCGGCAGATCAGGTTGGCAAGCGGTGCCCGGCGCGCCGATTTTTCCGCCTTCAGCGTGGCCATGATCGGCGGAACAGCGCCGCCGAGGTTGGCCCCCAGAACCATCGCATAGGCGACATCGATCGGGAAATGCCCGGTCAGGGATAGGGACAGGGCGAACAGGACGGTCGCGAGGGAGGAATGGGCAACGAGGGTTATCAGGCCCGCAAGAATGACGACAAGGACAGGCTCACCTGACAAGGAACTCAGCACGAACTGGGAGACGGAGGAATCCCGGATCGGTTCCGACGCCAGGGCCAGCATTTTGAGGGCGCTCAGCATCATTCCAAGACCGAGAACAATCCGCCCGAGGTTCTTGGCGCGGGTCGAGCCGGCTGTCGAATGGCGCACGAAACCGGCAAAAAGAAGCACCGGCGCAAGAAAGGAGAAATCAAGGCTCAAAATCTGGGCGACGATAGTTGTTCCGACATCCGCGCCCAGCATGACGGCAATACCGGCCGTCGCCGGCACCAGCCCGCGCCCGGCGAACGAGGCGGTCAACAAGGCGGTTGCGGTGCTGCTCTGCAAAAGCATCGTCACGCCAAGACCGCCAATGAACGACTGCACCCGGTTTTTAAGGCAGAATTTCAGAAAGACACCAAGTTCCCGGCCGAAGGCGCGCATCACTCCCGTGCTGACCATGCGAAGGCCCCACAGCAGCAGCGCAACGCCTCCCAATAGATTAATCAGAACAATGGTGCCGTCCAAATACTTAAACCTTTAGCTTAAATAGAAATGCAAATTTAAAAAAGCCTGCAAGCGGTACATTCGGGAGTGAAAAGAACCACGAAAATCCACAATAATCACATCAAAACCCACAAATCCTTATAAACTCCACCTTTTCAGATATCAAGGTTACCCATAACCGATTTTTCGAATAGCTGGCTGTATTCTTCGGCGGTGAGTGCAATCGGGTTACCGCCCGCGGACGGGTCCGCGGCCGCCATCTGGCCCACCAGTTCCATGCGCGCCGCATCGATACCGAGACCGCGAAGGTCATTGGGAATACCAAGCTGCTCGCGCAGCGACAAAACCCAGTTCAGGAAACTCTCGAACGACGGATTGGCAAGCCCGAGATAGGCGGAGAGACGGCCGAGCCTCCCGGCAATGGCCTCACGGTTGCGGATGAGGACATAGGGCATCAAAATGGCGTTCAACATCCCATGATGCACATCATAGAGCGCACCGAGCGGATGCGCGAGCGCATGCATACCACCGAGGCCGCGCTGAAACGCCGTGGCCCCCATGGAAGACGCAACCATCATCTGGCTGCGGGCGACAAGGTTCGTCCCCTCGAACGTCGCATCCGCGAGGTTCTCCTTCACCAGGCGTATGCCTTCAATGGCGATCCCTTCCGCCATCGGATGAAAATGCGGGGAACAGAACGCTTCCAGATTATGGGACAAAGCATCCATGCCCGTCGCCGCCGTGATCATTTTCGGCAAGCCCACCGTCAGCGCGGGATCGCCGATGACGACCGACGGCATCATATTCGGATTGAACACGATGCGTTTGACATGATTTTCCTCGTCCGTGATGACCGACGCGCGCCCGACTTCGGAACCGGTGCCTGAGGTCGTTGGCACCGCAATAATTGGCGGAATTTCAGCAGCCGGGATGTCTTCCCAGCCCCGGCCCTCCTCAAGATATTTGAACAGCGATATGTCCTGCTTCGTCATCAGGGCGACGGCCTTCGCGGCGTCGATGGCGGAGCCACCGCCAAAGGCGATAACGCCATCATGACCACCCGCGATATAGGCCGTCACGCCATCATCGACATTTTTCCCAACCGGGTTGGCCTTGATATCGCTGTAGAGGCCGCAGCCAATACTGGCCGCCCTGCAATGCTCCTGCGCTTCCCCGATCATCGGCAGCGCCGCGAGCCCGGGATCGGTGATGAGCAGCGGGTTTTGCATGCCCACCTCCTGGCAGATCCTGCCCAGTTCGCTGATCCGGCCGGCCCCGAAGCGCATCGCCGTCGGATAGTTCCAGTTCCCCACTAACTCACTTGCATCGGACGCCATAGATATCCCCCTTAAAGAGCTGTTCGCAAATGATAGGATTTCGGCCGTGTCAGGCTCTCATAGCCGACCGACGACAGGGTGCAGCCACGCCCTGAATTCTTGACCCCCGTCCAGGCGAGCGCCGGATCGAGATAGTCGCAGCGGTTCATGAACCAGGTGCCGGTCTCGACCTGATCACCGATGCGGATTGCGGCTGTCTCGTCACTGGTCCAGACGGACGCTGTCAGGCCGAACTCGCTATCGTTCATCAGCCTGATCGCCTCCTCATCGGAGGCCACCTTCATGATGCCGACGACGGGGCCGAAGCTTTCTTCCGTCATGACCCGCATGCTGTGATCGACATTGACCAGCACCTGCGGCGCGAGATACGGGGTTCCGGCCTTGTCCGCCGGGAAAAGCGCAGGGTCAATCAGAGCTTTCGCGCCCGCCGTCACCGCCTCGTTGATCTGGCCGCGGACAAAATCCGCCGCTGCCGCATTAACGAGCGGCCCAAGGGTCGTTTCCGGATCAATCGGCGAGCCGAGTTTGTAGTCTTTTGTCACCGCGGCGAAACGCTCCACAAAGCTGTCATAGACATCGGCATGGACATAGATCCGTTCGATCCCGCAGCAGGACTGGCCGGAATTGAACATGGCGCCATCGACGAGATTTTCGGCCGCGTAATTGACATCAGCGTCGGCACGCACATAGGCTGGATCCTTGCCGCCGAGCTCAAGCCCGACGCCGATAAAATGCCCTACCGCCGCCGTCTCGATCGCCTTGCCCGCCGGGACCGATCCCGTGAAGCAGACGTAATTGATCTTGCCGGACTGGATGATATTGGCCGCCATCTGGTGGCTGGCGACAACGATCTGGAAGAGATGCTCGGGCAATCCGGCCTCGACAAAGCTCTCGACCATGCGCTCGCCACAGAGATGGGTCTGCGCGGCGTGTTTCAGGATCACTGCATTCCCGGCCATCAGCGCAGGAACGATGGAGTTCACCGCCGTCATATAGGGAAAATTCCAGGGCGCGATGGTGAAAACGACACCGACGGGTTCGCGCTTGATATAGCGTGTAAAGCCCGCTT
>JAIOYL010000033.1 GCA_021741195.1 Sneathiella sp.
ATATTGAGGTAGCTCTCACTTGCCGGGCCCTTGCCGATGAGGATGGAGCGGCCGATCTCGCGGACATGACGCGCGGTTGCATCCGCCTCGGAATGCAGGGCGACGGGTATAATGCCCATTTCACGCGCCGACCGGGCAATCCGGCAGGCAATCTCGCCGCGGTTGGCAATGAGCAGGGTCCTGATCTTCATCTTGTTCCCCATTAGAAGCGGAAGACGCCGAAATTGGTATCAACCTTCGGACGCCGTGCGGCGACATCAAGCAGGAGCGCGAGCACGTCACGGGTCTCGGATGGCTCTATCACCGAATCGACCCAGAGGTTGGAGGCGAAGTTATAGGGATCCTGGAAGGTTTCATATTCTTTGCGGATCGGCGCCTTGAAAGCTTCCTCTTCTTCCGGCGACCAACTGTTTCCCTCGCGGTCATTGATCTGGGTACGCACTTGCGCAAGGACGCTGGCGGCCTGTTCCGGCCCCATGATCGCCGCCCTGCCGCTTGGCCACATAAAGCTGGCATCGGGCTGGAAGGGGCGGCCAAGCATGGCAAGATAGCCCGCGCCGTAGGAGCCGCCGGTGGTGACCGTGAATTTCGGCACGCGGGCGGAGGACATGGCGGTGATCATCTTCGCGCCCGCCTTGGCGATGCCGGCCTGTTCCGCTTCCCGCCCGACCATGAAGCCGTTGACGTCGACGAGGAAAAGGAGCGGAATATCGCGCTGGACGCAGAGATTGATGAAATGCGCGGCTTTCAGCGCCGATTCAACGAAGAGGACGCCGTTGTTGGCGAGAATGCCGACCTCATGGCCATGGATGCGGCCCCAGCCCGTCATCAGGGTATCGCCGTAAAGCGGCTTGAACTCGTGAAACCCGCTGCCATCCAGAAGCCGTGCGAGGACTTCCCGGTTGTCCGTCGGCACTTTCGCATCACGGCTGACAATCCCGTAAATCTCCTCAACCGGATAGGCTGGCGGTCTTGGAGGAGCAGCGGCTTTGCGAGGGCGCGCGGCTTCGCCAAGATGGGCGACGATTTCACGGGTGATGGCGAGCGCATGGGCATCGTCCTCGGCGAGATGGTCGGTGACGCCGGAGATCGAGGAATGCATCTTGCCGCCACCGAGTGTTTCCGCATCGATCTTCTCGCCCGTCGCGGCGAAGGTGAGTTCGGGCCCGCCGAGATACATGAAGCCCTGGCCACGGACGATCACCACTTCGTCGCAGAGGGACGGGATATAGGCGCCGCCCGCCGTGCAGGGACCCATGACAACGGCGATTTGCGGAATGCCGTCCCCGGACATGCCGACCTGATTGTGGAAAATGGAGCCGAACTGCCCTTCGTCGGGAAAGATATTGGCCTGTTCGGGCAGGAAGGCGCCGCCGCTGTCGACCAGCGTGATGACCGGCAGACGGTTATTCCAGGCGATGCGCTGGGCGCGCACATGCTTTTTGGTAGTCATGCCGAAATAGGTGCCGCCCTTGATCGTCGCGTCATTGGCAATGATCATGCAATGGCGGCCCGAAACGATTCCGATCCCGGTGATGGTCCCGGCGCCGGGCGGCACATCCTTCTATTTTCCGAGCCCGGCGAGCTCGCCGAGTTCCAGAAACGGCGTGCCCGGATCAACCAGCCGCTCAACCCGCTCGCGCGGCAGCATCCTGCCCTTGTCCGTATGACGGGCGCGGACGTTTTCGGGCCCGCCGACACGCTGCTGCCGCCGCAGTTCGTGAAGCTCCGCGATTTTTTCGCGGTACCGGGCGTCATTGGCGACGAAATCCGCCGCCGCCTTGTTGAGCGTTGTTTTCAAGGTTGTCATGGCAGGTCGGGATATTTTCGTAAAGTGAGGGCGACCTTGGCGGCGCCGGGTTTCTCGAAGGTATCGGCCGCGACGATTCTCACGTCCGCCTTGAAGACCAGAGCATCGCGAAGGCGCGCCTCGATGATCTGTTTGAGCGCAGCGTCCTGGTCCGGGGACCGGGTCCGCGCGCGCTCGACAATGATCTTGAGGGCCCCTTGGGAGGTATGGCCCTCAAAATCGGCTACCACGCGCATGACGCCATTGGTTTCAACTGACATTTCGCCAATGATGCTCTGGATAGCCGAGGGAAAAACATTTGCGCCGCGAATGATCAGCATGTCATCCGTGCGACCGACACAGCGGATTTTCGGGCCCGTCCGGCCACAGGAACATGTTGTGCCGAGAACCTCGACATGATCGCCGGAGCGAAAGCGGACAAGCGGACTCGCCTGCCGCCCGATCGCGGTGTAGATCAACTCGCCCTCCGCGCCGTCCTCGAACGGAATGACCTTGCCGCTGTCAGGATCGAGAAGTTCGGTGATGATATAGTCCATGCAGAGCATATGCATGCCCGACTGTTCGTCGCATTCCGCCCAATAGGTCACGCCGAGATCGGTGCCGCCGAGGATTTCGACGCATGCCGCACCCCAGGCCTCCTCAATTTTTGCACGGATGGCGGGGATTCCGCCGCCCGGCTCACCGCCGACGACGATGCGCTCGATGCCAAGCTCGCGCGCGTCCCTCCCGAGGATTTCCGGCGCTTTTTCTGCAAGGAACAGGCTGAAATTCGGCGCGCCGACAAGGCAGCGTGGCCGCACGTCCGCCGCCGCCCGGAGCAGGCGGTCGGCCCCGCCATCGGCGCCGATGGGAACATCGATGACGCCCATATATTGTAACGCTTGCGCGATCGGCAGGCCGCCGACAAACCCCTTGGCGAGGGAAAAGGCGTGCAGTGCCATATCGCCGGGACGAATGCCGGCCGCGAAGAAACAGCGCGCCGACATTTCATGCCACATTTCCGCGTCCGCTTCCGTCAGCGCCACATAGGAGGGGCTGCCGGTCGTGCCGGAAGAGGCCTGCATCTGGATGATGTCCGCCATTTCCGCCGCGCGGTGCAGGCCAAAAGGAGGTTCGGCTGCGAGGCTGTCGCGGACTTCCGTCTTCATCGTGAAGGGCAGCTTCTGCAAATCCTCGATTGTAAGGATCTCCTCAAACGAGATGCCCGCATCAGCGAATTTCTTTTGGTAGAAAGGCGACTTCTGTTTCAGGTAGGCCATCTGGGCCACAAGTTTTTCCTCTTGCAGCCGCCGCACCGCTTCGAGCGGCATGGCCTCAACAGGATGCCAGCAGGCCGCGTTCTTCTTGTCGAGAGCGTCGGCGCGCCGGAAGCGCATTCCAAATTCAGTGGTGGATGTCACCGTTTTCTCCTCAATAGGACCGTGGCAGGCCCATGATTTTCTCGCCGATGAAGCTGAGGCAAAGCTCGCGGTTGACCGGCGCCGTGCGCAGCAGCCGCATCATCGGGTACATCTCGTAAATGCCCGTATCCTCGGTAAAGCCGGAACCGCCGTGGGCCTGCAGGGCAGCATCCACAGCCTCGACCCCGGCCTCCGCCGCCGCATATTTCGCCATGTTGGACGAGCCGCCCGCTGGCATGCCGTTATCGAATTCCCAAGCCGCGCGGCGGGCCATCAGGCTCGCCGTTTCGATATTCGTATAGGCCTTGGCGAGCGGATGCTGTACGCCTTGATGCGCGCCGATCGGCTGGCCGAAGACATTGCGTTCGGAGGCGTATTCGACGGCCTTGTTGAGCGCGAACCGGCCAACACCGCAACAGATTGCCGCAACCACGATGCGCTCGGGATTGAGGGTATCGAACAGGATGGAAAATCCGTTGTCAATCTCGCCGACCACGTCTTCCGGGCCAAGATCGACATCGTCGAAAAACAATGTCCATTGTTCCTCGGGTAGCGGAATCGCAATGCGGACCCGCTGCATATCGACGCCTTTTTTCTTGAGATCCACGGCGAAAAGCGTGAAGCCGTCAGTCTTCTTCGCCACCTGGTCATGCGGCGTGGTGCGGGCGACCACAAGGCAATAGTCCGAGACATCGGCACTGGTAATAAATGTCTTTTCGCCGGACATGGAGAAGCGGTTGCCTTTCTGTTTGGCAATCGTCGTCATCTTCATCGAGTTGGACCCGGCGCCGGGTTCGGTAATGGCGAAGCAGAATTTGATGTCCCCGCGGCAGGCGGCGGGAAGCAGCTCTTTTTGTTGAAACTCCGTGCCATGCTTGGCGAGATGCGAGAGCGACATGCAAGGGCCAATCACAATGCTCAGGAGAGGAATGCCGTAATTTGCGGTTCCTTCCATGAACAACGCCATTTCGGTCATGCCAAGCCCGGCACCGCCAAATTTCTCAGGCACCATGAGCCCGAGAAAACCGTCCTCGGCTATTTTAGCGAACATTTCCTTCGGGAAGGCATGGCGGCGGGCGTGATCCCGCCAGTAGTCATTGCCGTAACTCTGGGCAAGCTGGCCGCCATATTCATAGATCTGCCGCTGCTCGTCATTCAATGTAAAATCCATTTTCTGCCCTCTAGGTTCCGGTTTTTTTTGGTTATTGTTTGAAGTTGGGTTTGCGGCGGCTCTCGAACGCGGCAAGCCCTTCCGCCGTATCCGCGCCCTGCAGGTGACGGACAGCGGCTTTGCGTTCCAGCATCATGGCCTCAGAGAGGGGCTTCTCGATGCCGGTGCGCGCGAGTCGCTTCATCTCGGCGAGACCAACACGGGACCGGGTCGCGAGGGTGCGCGCATAATCGAGCGCCTTGCCGTGAAGATCGCCGTCCTCCGTCACATAATTCACAAGGCCCATGTCCTTTGCTTCCCCGGCATCCAGCCAGCGGGCGGAGAACATCAGTTCAAGCGCCCGGCGTAAGCCTAGAATGCGTGGCAGGCGCTGGCTTCCGCCCCAGCCGGGGATGAGGCCGAACTGGCCGTGCTGGTCGCCGAATTTTGCGGACTTCGCGGCGAAGCAGACATCCGCTGACAACGCCAGCTCCAGTCCGCCCGCGAGACAGAGACCCTGAACCGCGACAATGACGGGGAGGGGGCTTGCCTCCAGCCGCATCAGAACCTCCATGCCGTAACCGATAAAATGATCCAGCTTCTCGCTGTCCGCCAATATGCCCTTGACCTCGGCGAGATCAGCGCCGGTGCAGAAATGCTTTCCGGTCGAGCGGACCAGGAGGGCGTGGATTTCCATATTGGCTTCGAATTCGGCACGGGCGGTGTCGATAAGTTCATGCACTTCCAGCGACAGGCAGTTCAGCTTTTCCGGGCGGCTCAGTTCGATGATGCCAACGGCCCCCTCGATATATGCCGTAACGGGGAGACTCATGACGCGCCGCCTTTGGCTCGCTTGTCATATTGCAGGGCGATGCGGCCAATCTTCTCGCGGGCGATGACGAGCTTCTGGATCTGGGCCGTGCCGTCGCCGATCTGCAGACCGAGCACGTCGTTATAGCGCTGGTGAAACGGCAGGTCTGTGGTGTAACCATAATGGCCATGGAGGATCAGGCATTGGTGTATGATCTCGCAGGCCGTTTTAGGCACATACCATTTGCACATGGCGGCCTCGGCGGTGTGCGGATTGCCATTGTCGCGCAAGCTCAGGGTGTAATAGCAGAGCTGGCGCATCATGGTAAGCTGGGTTTCGGCTTCGGCAAGCGGGAAACTGACGCCTTGATATTGGGCAATGGGCGCGCCAAAGGCCTCGCGTTCCTGCACATAGGCCCAGGTTTCATCGACCGAGGCCTGGGCCGGGCCGATGCATTCCAGCCCGATCAGCGCCCGGCTGAAATCAAACCCCGCCATGATGGTGCCGAAGGCGCGGCCTTCCGTCGCCATAAGGCAGTCTGCCGGAAGGATTACGTCGTCGAAAAAGACGGATCCCCGCCCGACGGGCTTGGTGCCGATATCGTCGAAATGGGTGCGGGTAATGCCTTTTTCATTCAGATCGACAAAAAACGCGCTGACCCCGCTCGAGCCCGAGGTGCCCGCGCCGGTGCGCGCAAAGATCACCGCCGCATCGGCCTGATCGGAGAAGCTCATGGAGGTTTTCTCGCCGTTCAGCCGCCAGCCGTTGCTGGATTTTTCGGCTTTCAGTTGCAGGCCCGCCGCGTCCGATCCGCCGCGCGGCTCGGTCAGGCCAAGGCCGATCACCTTTTCCCCGGCGATAACCTTCGGGATCCATTCTGTGGAAATATCCTTGGATGCATGCTGCGCGACCATGCCGCCCATCAGGGAGGCGAGGAGCTGTATGTAACTGACATTGAAGTCGGCATAGGCGATGGCTTCGGTCATCAGGCCTGCAGTCGCATAGCTTAACCCCATGCCGCCAAATTCCTCCGGCAGGTCCGGCCCGATCAGGCCAAGGGCTCCCATCTCGCGCATCAGGTTCCGGTCGAGTCCATGGCTGTTGGCCCGCTGAAGATATGTGCCCGCCAGTTTTTCACGGGCAAAGCGCGCCGCTGTATCCCGGAACGCCAGCTGGTCTTCGGTTGGTAGAAAGTTCATGGATGGCCTCCCTGTCCAGAACGGTGAAACCCGTCTTTTTAAAAATCCTAACAAATGTTAGAAAAGCTGGCAAGTGGGTAAAACCGGATTTTGACGATTGTTTGATTCTCGCAGGAAAACTACAAAAAGAAAGGGCTTGCGATGCTGTAGGAAATTCGGGCGGGTGCCAGAGGCAGCGTCCAGGAAGGGGGGGCAGCATGGGGAGAGAGGGGGTGGCGGACTAAAGCCGCCATCCCCTATGTGTCAGGCCGCAGGCGCGGAGCCAGAACCGGCCGCGCTAGCCATGCATCGTCAAGCCGCCGGAGACGGAAATCGTCTGGCCGGTAATGAAGCAGGCATCGTCAGAGCCGAGGAAGCAGACAATGCCGGGAAAATCAGACGGCTGCGCAAGGCGGCGCATGGGTATCGCCCGTTTCAGGCTTTCGGCAATTTTGCTGCCGCCTTCATCACTGCCCGCGATTTCCGCGAACAGCGGCGTGTCGGTCGGGCCGGGGCAGACAACATTCAACTGGATGCCGGAGCGGGCGAGCTCACGGGCGGTTGTCTTGGTAAAGGCGATGATGCCGCCTTTGCAGGCCGAATAAACGGCCTCGCCGGAAGACCCCACTCGGCCGGCGTCAGAACTGATATTGATAACCCGTCCGCCGCCGTTCTTCACCATGCCGGGAAGAACGGCATGATGCATATGCAAGGGTCCATATAGATTGATATCGATGACCTTCTTCCAGAGATC
This sequence comes from Sneathiella sp., assembly GCA_021741195.1. GTDB lineage: Bacteria > Pseudomonadota > Alphaproteobacteria > Sneathiellales > Sneathiellaceae > Sneathiella. The sequence goes on from JAIOYL010000033.1 coordinate 7,104, forward strand.
AACATCCGAATCGAGGAAGGGGACAATCTTGTCCCAGCCCGCATTATTGACCAGAATATTAATCGGGCCGCCTTTTTCAGCCTCTCTGACGGCAGCGTCGACGGCGGCGCGGTCCGTGATATCGACCACATGAGCGGTGGCTTTTCCACCGGCGTCCTCAATCAACTTGACGGTCTCAAGCGCGCCCGTTCCGTTCATGTCAAAAACGGCGACCTCGGCCCCTTCTTGTGCGAAGCGGCGGGCAATTTCGCGCCCGATACCGCTGCCGCCGCCGGTGATAATGACACGCTTTCCCTTAAGTCCTCGCATAGTGGGTACCTCCTGATTTACCGGTTATTATTAGTGTTCGTTTGATTTTCGAATTTATTTAAGTGTAAAGTATAAAATCGAATGATTGTTAGATTTATCGCACTTGCCGTCGCGTTGTCCAGAGGGAATAAGAAACGCATGAGTTCTAATCCACTTTTTTCGGAACCCTCGAAGGCGGCCCTGAGTAAGTCCGAGCAGACCCGCTCCCTCATACTCGCGGCTGCTGCGCGCCTGTTTCGCGAGCAAGGGTATACGGCGTCGACCTTGCGCAAGATTGCCACCAAAGCGGGCATCGAGGCGGGGAGTATCTATTATCATTTCAACTCCAAGGACGAAATTCTGGATGAAGTGCTGGATCTCGGTCTGCGTCAGATCTTCGAGGCGGTGAAAAAAACACGCGGTGACTGCGAGGCGCGGGGTGAGGGGTTTCGGGAAATCTTCGCGGCGATGGTGCAGACGCATCTGACTTATCTGCTGCAGGCCAGCGACTTCACGTCCTCCAATATCCGTAATTTTTCGATGCTGCCCGGCGAAATGCGCGAAAGACACCGTCCGCTTCGCCGCGCCTATGCGGATGAGTGGGATGACGCGTTTGCAAAGGCACTGGCGGAGGGCAGTATCCGCTCGGATATCAGGGTCGTGCCGCTCCGGCAGTTCGTGATCGGCGCGCTGAACTGGACTGTGGAATGGTTTGACGCAAGCCGGTATTCGATTGCTGTTTTTTCCAGAAAGGCGGCGGAACTCATTCTCGACGGCATGCTGACGGAACCGGGAAAGCCGGTCGCTGAAAAAATAATATCAGAGGCGGTTCATGTCGAGTTGCCCGTCACGGAAGGATCAAAAGCCGCCCACACACGCTCCTATATCCTCTCCTCCGCCGCAAAGGTGATGCGCAATCGGGGGTTCAGCGCATCGACCGTCCGTCATATCGCGGATGCCGCGGGGATGGAGGCAGGCAGCATCTACTATCATTTCAGCTCCAAGGACGAGATTCTCGACGAAGTTCTCGACCGTGGACTTCGGGATCTGTTCGAGGGCGTCTCCAGGGTTCTGGAGGATGATAAGCAATTTCCCAATCACCGCAGCCGGATAGCCGCCGCGATTCGCGCCCATATGATGTTCCTGTTCGCCCGCAGCGAATTCAGTTCGGCGAATATCCGTATTTATGGTCAGCTGCCGGAAAAAGTACGGGCACGTCACCGGCCCATTCGCTACGAATATTCAAAGGCCTGGGACAAAAGCCTGAGCGAGGCGCGTGAGGCAGGTGAAATCCGCCCTGATATCGAGATCGCCCCGCTTCGCCAGGTGATGCTGGGAGCGTTGAACTGGACGGTTGAATGGTTCGATCCACAGAAGGGCGGCGAGGAAGACTTCTATACATTGGAAGAAATGATTGCCATGCTGCAAACTCTTTTGCTGGATGGCATCGTCCGTCATGCTACAATGAATAGTTCTGGTACCTGAAGATAGTAATTTTTCAAGCCACGCCGCCATCGGATTTCGTTTTCTTCCGGGTAAAGAAAATATCGCTTGAAGAGAAATCTAACGGGTGTTAGTTTTTAGTCAAAGGCGGGATAACATCGTCTGAAAGGGGAGAAATGGGAGAGACATCTGTTCGTAGATTCGGGTTTTCCGAATCTCGGCTAAGGGAGAATCCGACTGTATTCAAATCCGGCCTGTTCGCCGGACAGGTTATCGTGGTGTCTGGCGCCGGTAGCGGTCTTGGACGCGCGATTGCGGCCCTGTTCGCGCGGCTTGGCGCCAATCTGGCGATCTGCGGACGCAATGCGGAAAAGCTGGAGGCGGCAGCGGAATTTCTCAGGAGTTTTGGCGGTGAGGTGATGATGGGTCAGCTCAGCATCCGCGACAATGAACAGGTCGACAAGTTTATCAACGATGTCCATGACCGTTTCGGGCGGCTTGACGTTCTCGTCAATAATGCGGGCGGTCAGTTTCCGCAAGCGGCCCTTGACTTTTCGGCCAAGGGCTGGAACGCGGTGATCGACACCAATCTGAATGGTACCTGGTGGATGATGCAATCGGCGGCGCGGAAATGGGTGGCTGAGAAGCAGCCCGGCGCCATCGTCAATATTACGGCTGATATCTGGCGCGGTATGCCTGGGATTGCCCATACCGGGGCCGCGCGCGCCGGGGTCACCTACCTCTCAAAATCAGTTGCTGTTGAATGGGCGCCGCATCATATCCGCGTGAATTGTGTTGCGCCCGGCTGCTGTGAAAGCAGCGGATTCGCGAACTATCCGCCCGAAGGCGCCGCGACATTCAAGGAATCCAATCCGATGCGCCGCGCTGGCGACGAATGGGACATTGCGGAAGCGGTGATTTATATGTCTGCGCCATCGGCGAAATTCATTACCGGTGAAGTGTTGACCGTCGATGGGGGCCAGCAGATGTGGGGAGACCCATGGCCAACCGGCCGCCCTGAATATTTTCAGACGGTCAATTCTCCCGGCGATCTTCTTGCGCCAGAGAACATGAAGTAGGACGACGGGGATACTGATATGACTTTTGACAGGGATAATCAGCAGTATGAGTTCTAACAGGGAAAGTGAACCATTACTTGAATGCAGTTCGGTCGAGCGGCGTTTCGGCGGTCTTGTCGCCGTGTCCGGGGTCGACCTGGAAATCTGGCGCGGCGAGATTTTCGGTCTTGTGGGTCCCAACGGAAGCGGCAAGACCACACTCACAAATGCGATTACCGGCTTTTATCCGCCCAACACCGGCACCATAAAGCTGAACGGTAAGGATATCACCGGAACATCGCCGCATAAGGTGGCCCGTCTCGGCGTCGCGCGCACATTCCAGAACCTCGCCCTCTTTAACGGGATGAGCGTTCTCGACAATATTCTTCTCGGCCGTCACATCCACATGCATTCCGGGGTGTTGCGGACAGCGCTGTATTGGTGGCTGGCCCGTCCCGAGGAAATGGCCAACCGCAAGATTGTCGAGGAAGTGATTGAATTTCTGCAGCTTGAGAGTATCCGGCATGAACTGGTGGACGGAATTCCGATTGGTCTCAAAAAGCGGGTCGAACTGGCGCGCGCGCTGGTGGCGGAGCCCAGTCTCCTGATCCTCGACGAACCGATGGCGGGTATGAACCAGGAGGAAAAGGAGTATATGGCGCGGTTTATTCTTGATGCGCGCGCCGAGCGGGGAGTGAGTGTCTTGCTGATCGAACATCATATGGATGTGATTATCGGAATTTGCGACCGGATGCTGGCCTTGAACTATGGCGAGATGATTGCAAGCGGCATTCCCCGGGATGTGATCAAGGACCCGAGGGTGATTACGGCATATATAGGAGACGGTCATGGCGAATGATACGATGACCTCATCCGCCGCGTCACTGTCGGGCTCACCGCTTGCTGGCATGACATTGCCCCGGCTCTTGATGCGGAACGCGACAGAATATGCCAGCGAGATTGCCATGCGCGAGAAGGATCGCGGCATCTGGCAGGAACTGACCTGGGCCGATTACGGCGAGGAAGTAATCAAATGCGCAGCCGGTCTCGATGCACTCGGTGTCGGCAGTGAAAACGCAATGCTGATCCTCGGGGATAACCGTATCCGGTTGTATGCCGGCATGGTCGCCATGACGATGTTGCGGGGCTATGCCATGCCGACCTACTCCGGTGCGACACTTGCGGAGCTCCAGCATTTCGCCAATGAAGTACCGATGGCGGCAGCCCTTGCCGAGGATCAGGAGCATGTGGACAAGGTGCTGGACTTGCGCGCCGCAGGCTGTGACATCCCCTATATCATCTATGATGAAGAGCGTGGCCTGAATGATTACGATGTCCCGGGGTTGCTTTCCTGGACCGAGTTACTTGAAAAAGGGGCGGCGAACCTTGCGGCCAACAAGGACCTCAGGGACAGGTTGATCACTCAGTCGACGCCGGAAGATCCCGCCGTATTCATGCATTCCTCTGGCACGACCGGTAAGCCCAAGGGGATTGTCCTGAGCCAGCGAAACGTCATCTCCGCCGCCTGGAGTGCCTATGAGGGTGGCGGCTTCGGCGAAAAGGAAGATGTGCTGGCCTACCTGCCATTGGCCTGGGTCGGCGATTATGCGCTCACGGTTGCGGCTGCCATTACCTATCGCTTTACCGTGAACGTGCCGGAACGGCAGGAGACGGTTCTGAGGGACCTTCGTGAAATCGCACCAACCTTCTATCTGGCCGCGCCACGAAGCTGGGATAATATCCTGACGACCATTCAGGTCGGTATCGAGAATTCGACACGTTTGAAAAAGGGACTCTATCACTTCTTCATGGACCGGGCCGTTGCGGCGCAGCGGCGCAAGCTCGACGGAAAGAGTGAAAGCGGTCTTGACTGGCTGTGGCGGCGGCTTGGTGAATGGATCATCTTCGGCCCGATCAAGGATCAGTTCGGCCTCGACCGGGTGGCGCATGCCTTTACCGGCGGCGAAGCCATGGGCGAAGACACTTTTGTTTTCTATCGCGCCCTTGGGATCAAGCTGCGCCAGCTGTATGGCCAGACGGAGAACAGCGCCTTTAACGCCATTCAGTCCGCGGACGAAGTGCAGCTTCACACCGTGGGCCGTCCGCTGCCTGGCGTCGAGATTAAAATCACGGACGATGGAGAAATCCTCGTAAAGGCGGAAAGTGTATTTGACGGCTATTTCAATAATCCGGAGGCGACGGCAGAGACCCTCAGGGACGGGTGGCTTCATTCAGGGGACGCCGGGTATCTTGAAGAGGACGGCCATCTCGTTGTCCTTGGCCGGGTGTCGGAAGTGGTTCGCACGGCTGCCGGAGAGCGGTTCGTTCCGAACTATATCGAAAACCGGCTGAAATTCAGCCCCTACATCCGCGATGCCGCGGTTGTCGGATCGGGCCGGGACGAGTTGGTGGCTATGGTCTGTATTGACTTTGAGGCTGTCGGACATTGGGCCGAGGTGAATGGCGTCCCGTATGTTTCCTATGCGGATCTTTCCCAGCGAAAGGAAGTGGCCGGGCTTCTTAAGCAGGCGTTCCTGCGCGTGAACACGGCGCTGCCGGAAACATTGAGGCTGCACCGTTTTGTCAGCCTGCATAAAGAGTTTGACCCCGATGACGGCGAGATTACCCGGACGCGCAAGCTGCGCCGCAAGGTTGTCGAGGAACGCTATGCGCCGGTAATAACGGCGCTCTATGACGGGTCACCCACGGTGCATATGACAGCGATTGTTACTTATGAAACAGGCGAGACCAGCAAGGTCGAACGTACTTTGCTTGTATGGGAGGTTTGAATGGACTGGATTTTTCTGGCTGAGCTGTCCGTAAATGGCGCATTGACGGGGCTTCTCTATTCGCTGTTCGCGATAGGTCTTGTCCTTGTCTACAAATCGTCCTCGGTGCCGAATTTGGCGCAAGGGGCGTTGACGATGCTGGGCGCCTATGTGGTGCTGGCCTTTTCCATACAGCTCGGTGTGCCGCTCTGGCTGGCGATACCGGTTGCAATCGTCATTATGTTTTTCGTCGGACTCGGGATCGAGAAAGTGGCGCTGCGCCGCCTCGCGGGCCGTCCCATCGTGATGATCCTGATGATGACTCTCGGGCTTGATATTTTTATTCGCGGCAGCACGCTTGCCGTCTGGGGCGGCACATCGCGGCCGATGGAGCTCGGGGTCAGCTATGACCCCTTCTTCGCCGGTCCGCTGCTGCTGAGCCGGATCAATATGGTCGGTGCAGCTGTCTCGGTCGCGCTCTTTGTTGCCTTCATCTTCTTCTTTCGCAGCCGTCTCGGTATTCGGTTGCGGGCGATTTCGGACGATTACATGGCGTCCTGGTCGGTCGGGATTTCCGTCGAGCGCGGCGTTGGCCTGTCTTGGGCGCTCGCGTCCGTCGTGGCGGTCATCACCGGCGTTATCTGGGGCGAGATCCAGAGCGTCGACCAGTCGCTTTCCCTCCTGCTCCTGAAGGGTCTGACGGTTGCGGTTCTAGGCGGGCTGGACAGTATTCTCGGCGCCGTCCTTGCCGGAATTCTTCTTGGCATTGTCGAGAATGTCGGCTCGGCCTATCTCGATCCCATTGTCGGCGGCGGCAGCCGCGATCTCCTGGTTGCGATCGTTCTTATCCTGACCGTCATGGTGCGGCCACACGGTCTGTTCGGCCGTCACGATATCGAGAGGGTTTGAGGCCATGTTTTATCGCCAGTCCGGAATCCGGCATCGCAGCTATGTTTCTGACAGCAAACTTTTTCCAATCCCGATGGACCGGAATCTGGTGCTGTTCCTCTTCCTTCTCGGCCTTGCCGCGCCATTGCTCATCGATACCCTGTACCTGAACAGCTATGTTTTGCCATGGCTGATCTGGACCGCCGCCGCGCTCGGGCTGAACCTGGTGACAGGCTGGGCGGGGCAACTGCATCTTGGTTATGCGGCCATTATGGCCGTCGGCGCCTATTCGGCGGTGCATGCCGCGCGTTTCGGTATTCCCTGGGAGTTCGCCTTGCTGATTGCCGGTCTTGCGTCCGCGGCAATCGGTAGCGTCTTCGCCTTCGCCGCGATGCGCGTCAAGGGATTGTATCTCGCGCTGACAACACTCGCCATGCAGTTTGTCATGGACTGGGTTCTATCGCATGTGCCTGCGATTACCGGCGGATCCCACGCCTCCCTGCAATCGCCGCCATTCAAGCTTCTGGGCCAGCCGATCACCTCTGACGCCGGGCTCTATTATGTCGCCTTCGGCTGGTGTGTGATCGTGACCATCTTCGTTCTGAATATGCGCCGGACCGGCCTTGGGCGGGCGCTGGTCGCCGTGCGCGAGAAGGACTACGCGGCCGCCATTCTTGGCGTGAACAGCCTGTATTACAAGATCGTCGCCTTCGCGACATCGTCCTTCATCGCCGGAATCACGGGTGCCCTTCTGGTCGTCACTTTCTTTTTCCTGGCCTCTCCCGAGCAGTTCTCGGTGACCGTCTCCGTTCAGGTTCTGGCCATGGTCATCGTCGGCGGGCTTGCCAGCATTATCGGCAGTTATCTGGGTGCCGCCCTGATCCTTCTGATGCCGGGGTTTGCCAACAGTCTGTTCTCGGCAACGGCTGATTTCCTGGGATGGCAAATGGATCCGGAAACGCTTGCCCATATTCCGAATGCGGCCTATGGCGCGCTCATTATCATATTCCTGATGGTCGAACCGCTGGGGCTCGGAAAAATATACAACAATATCCGCGATTATTTCCTGGTCTGGCCATTTGACCAGATGAAAAAATAGGGTCCGTCATGAACAGTACAACAGAGACAGATAGCGTTTCAGATCCGATTTTGACCCTCAACAGCATCGAGGTCCTCTACGATTCCGTTCTGCTCGCCATCAAGGGTGTCTCGCTGGAAGTTCCCCGCGGCGGCATGGTCGCCCTTCTGGGCGCCAACGGGGCCGGGAAGAGCACGACGCTGAAGGCCATCAGCGGATTGCTCAAGGCGGAACGGGGCAAGGTCAGCCGCGGCGAGATCAAATTTGACGGCCAGGTGATCGGCGACAGCCTGCCGCAGGACCGGGTCGCGATGGGTATTTGCCATGTGATCGAGGGACGCCGGGTTTTTGAGCATCTGACACCGGATGAAAATCTCGAGGCAGCGGCCCCGATCTCCATGTCCCGGCAACAAATCAAGTCGGAGAAGGAGCGGATGTATGACTATTTCCCGCGCCTTGCCGAGCGAAAATCGGCGGAAGCGGGCTATCTTTCAGGTGGTGAGCAGCAGATGCTGGCCATTGGCCGGGCGCTGATGACGCAGCCGCGCCTGCTGATGCTAGATGAACCCAGCCTCGGCCTCGCACCGTTCCTGGTAGCTGAAATCTTCGATATCATCCAGAAAATCAACCGGGAGCAGGGACTTTCGGTCCTTCTGGTCGAGCAGAATGCCGTCGCGGCCCTGAAAATTGTCAGTCAGGGCTATCTGATTGAGAACGGCCGGGTCGTGATGCATGACACCGCCGAAGCCTTGAAAGCAAATTCGGATATCCAGGAATTTTATTTAGGAGGAGGTGAAGCAAAGAATTTTCATGACATCAAGCATTACAGAAGACGCAAGCGCTGGCTGAGCTGATCAATCGCGCCTGTCCAGTTTAATCAATGGAGGATATAATGTTACCGATAAGAAAATATGCAAAGGGATTGGCGGCAGGGGCTGTCCTGGGGATAGCCGCGCTTTCCTCATCCATGGCACAGGCTGCCGATCCGATCAAATTCGGCATGTGCTATGACCTCAGTAAATCATACACATTTATTACGCCGCAGATCGTCCAGGCAGTTCGTGACCTTGCCGAACTGACCAACATGAAGGGTGGCATTGACGGCCATCCGATTGAGCTGATTGTTCAGGATCATGGCAACGAGCCGCAGCGTGGTATTGAATGCTACGAAAAGCTCAAGCGCGAAGGCGTGTTCATCTTCGACATGCTCTCGACACCGGTGTCGATCGCGGTTCTTCCGCGCATCATGAGTGACAAGAACATTCTTCTGCAGTCCCTCGTCGGACGCGGCGATGCCATCGACGGTAGCGTTTTCAGTCAGATTTTCCCGGTTGGACCGACCTATTGGGGCCAGATTGCCAACGATATCGAATATGTCCGCCAGACGCATAACGGCTCGCTTAAAGGCGTCAAGATCGCCTTCGTTTATGTCGATTATCCGTTCGGCCAGGAACCCATCGAAATCCTGAAAACTCTCGCCGCGAAGGAAGGCTTCGAGCTTGGCCTTTTCCCGTATCCGCTGCCGGGCAGCGACCAGTCTTCGGCCTGGACGCAGATCCGCAAATTCCAGCCGGACGCCATCGTCAGCTGGTCACTCGCCAAGATGCATGTGGTCGCCTCGCGTGAAATGAAGCGCAATGGCATCCCGATGGATAAATACATTTCCGTCAACTGGCTCAACGAAATCGATATTACGAATATCGGTCCGGCGGAAGCCAAGGGATTGAAACGCGGCACCAACGTCGCTGGTGGTCAGGATGTTCCGATCGTCAAGGAAATCATTGCCGAACTCTATGACAAGGGTAAGGGTAATGGCGACCGCGCGAAGTTAAACGACGTGTATTACAATACCGGTCTGGCAATTTACTCTGTTGCATTCGAAGCTGCCCGCCTGGCAGTCGAGAAGGGTGGCTGGCCACTCAATGCCGAGAAGATGAAAGTCGGCTTCGAAAGCCTCAAGAACTATGACGCCAATGGCCTGTTCGCGCCGGTAACCGTTACCGCCGAAGATCATGGCGGCGGTGGCAAAACCCGTATCGAAATGTGGGATGGCGAAAAATGGGTCCCGCAGACGGACTGGATCGGCGCCTATAACGATGTCGTCTGGGAGGTCGTCAAGAAAAGCTCGAAGTCTTTTAAAACCGAGTAAAACAAGCCATTTCGCCGGAAAGGGAGTTCCTTTTCCGGCGGGCTGTTCAGGCAGGAGGATAAGGCGGAATGCCTGTCCTCCTGTTTCCGTTGAAGGGCATTCTCAAATTTTTTTGATGATTTTCCTTTACTTCCCTCCTCATGCTATATACTTAATTTGCGAATGAGTATCAATTTCGATTGGTGGAAGAGTATTGGCTCAAAGCCTTCTTCTGTGAGTGTGATTTCGAAAGACCCCGGGAAAAAAGAGAATGACTAAAAAGATTGCTATCCTTGCCTGCGCCGCCGCATTGACCCTGTTGGCCTCCGGCCCCTTGCGGGCGGAGAACGCCGAGGTGATTATCCTGACAATCAAGGATCACCAGTTCCAGCCGGACCGGATTGAAGTCGAGGCGGGGAAGGGCTTTACCTTGCTTGTAAAGAACGAGGACGATACACCCGAAGAATTTGAAAGCCATGATTTGCGCCGCGAAAAGGTCATCAAGGGACATTCGGAAGCCAAGGTCAAGATCAAGGCGCTTGAACCGGGCGAGTATAAATTTGTTGGCGAGTTTAACGAAGATACCGCCAAGGGCGTCATCGTCGTCAAATAATATAAAAGGATACGTTAGCCGTCATGATTGCCGCTCTGATCATTGTTTTCCGTGAGGTACTTGAAGCCGCGCTGATCATCGGCATCGTGCTTGCGGCAACGAAGGGTTTGCCGAGGGCGAAGCAATGGGTGGCGATCGGAATTATTGGCGGTATTGCAGGCGCGGTTATTGTGGCCCAGTTTGCGGGCGTGATTTCGGATGCGCTCTCCGGTTATGGCCTTGAAATATTTAATGCTTCCGTTCTCTTGCTGGCGGTAGTGATGCTGGCCTGGCATAATGTCTGGATGTCGTCTCATGGCAAGCAGATGGCCGCCGATATGCGATCTGTCGGCGAGGACGTCCGCAGTGGCGGGCGCCCACTCTATGCGCTGGCAATAGTCGTCGGCCTTGCCGTTATGCGCGAAGGCTCGGAGATAGTCCTGTTCCTCTATGGACTGGCGACATCGGACGGCGGGCTGAAAGATGCCGTTTCCGGCGGGATGATCGGTATGGCGGTCGGCGTCGTTGTTGGGGCAGCCCTTTATTTTGGATTGCTGCGTATACCGACACGCTATTTGTTTCGGGTAACGGCCTGGCTGATTGCGCTACTTGCGGCGGGAATGGCCGCACAGGCGATGGCGTTCCTTGCGGCGGCGGATGTGATCAATCTCGGCCCCGAGCTCTGGGACAGCTCCTTCCTGCTCAATGAGAATAGCGTCGTTGGAAAGGTTTTTCATACGCTCGTCGGCTATGTCGACCGGCCAACCTTCATGCAGGCGATTGCCTATGCCGCGACATTACTGCTGATCATTACGGCGACCCATCTTGTTGCGCGCCAGCAGAACCCTGCGGGACGCAAGTAGCGGTGCTACAAGGCTTCTTATCTGAAAAGCGCGGCCTAATTCGGCAAAGATTGACCGTATTTCCAGACACAGGCCGGCGGCAAATTCCTGAGAACCGTCGTTATTCTGCTCCCCTCAATTCCAAGTTTCTGCGCCAGATCTTTCGATATGGGCGCTTTCGCCGAATAGGTATATTGAATGAGGTACCCGTTCGGGCTGAGCAGGGAGAAAATCTGCTCCAGGATGCGTGTCCGCATCGCCGGTTTGATATTGAGTAGCGGCAGACTTGAGACGACGGCGTCTATTTTCTGCGCGCCGTTGGTTTGAATAAGCTGCTCCAGCATGCCCGCATCTCCGGGAATGACCGTGGTGGTCGGAAATCGATGGGAGAGAAGGCGCGCAAGCGAGATGTCCCGTTCAATCAAAATAAGCTGTTGGGTCGGTATCCCGCGGGCGAGCAGCGCCTTTGTAATCACGCCAGTTCCAGGGCCGAGTTCAAGGATGGTTTGGCACGCCGGATCGACCGCCATGGCCATTGCGCGGGCAAGCGACTGCCCGCTCGGGGCGACCGCGCCAACTTGTTTCGGGTTTCGAAACAATGCGACGATGAAAGGCTGGTACACGTGTGATGAACCTCCGCTGAATTTGCCGTCGTGCTTCTGATGGCGTGAATGGGCAACGAAATTCTATCCGGATCAGAAGCTGATCCCGCATAGGTCCCGTCAATTTGATCTTATATATAATCACTAATCAAGGTTCGTTTTGAAAAACCTTGAATATTTTGAAAGAAAGCGAAAAAAGGAGACGAAAGAGCCTCTCGAAAATCCGGGAAATCCATCGTGAAACATGCCATAGTGAACCGAAATAACAGGAGGGATTTGCGATATGGATTTAGGACTGAAGGGGAAATTGGCGGTCGTGACCGGCGGATCAAAAGGGATCGGCGCGGCTGTTGCCCGTGCGCTCGCCGCAGAGGGCTGCAAGGTTCACATCGTCTCGCGAACAGCTGCTGCCCTTGCTGAAAAAGCCGCGGAAATCATGGCTGAAACCGGCGCAACCGTCACCTGGTCGGCGCTGGACCTGAGCGATAGCACCGTGATCAAGGACCTGCTCAGCATGACCGGAACGCCGGCTATCCTGATCAATAACGCGGGCGCCATTCCGGCGGGCGATCTGCTCAACATTGACGAGGCGCGCTGGCGGGAAGCCTGGGATCTCAAGGTATTCGGCTATATCAATATGTGCCGCGCCTATTATGCCGCAATGAAAGAGCGCGGCGAAGGCGTCATCATCAACGTGACAGGGCTTGCGGCGGACCGCTTTGATGCGGGCTATGTCGCGGGGACAACCGGGAATGCGGGCCTCAATGCGTTCAGCCGCGCCGTCGGTGGACGGAGCCTGAACGACGGCATCCGGGTCCTCGCGATCAGCCCTGGCGCCGTGGCGACGGAGCGGATCGAAACCCTCATGCGGGCACGGGCGCAGCAACAATATGGCGATCCGGAGCGTTGGCAGAGCTATCTTGGCAATCTACCGGCGGGCCGCGCCGCGAAGACGGAGGAAGTTGCCGATGTCGTCGCGTTTCTCGCCTCCGATCGTGCCGGATTCGTAAGCGGTACCGTCGTCACCGTCGACGGCGGGCATGGCGGTAATATGGGGAGCTTTTCCTGACAGCCGATGTTCAGGCGGCGCAGCCGTTTCTGAGAAGCTTTCCCGGAAGTGCCGCCGTTGCCGGGATAGACGCCTGGTTTCCCTGGAGCAGAATCTTGCCATTGACGATAACCGTCTGAATACCGCTCGCAGGGGAGATCAATCTGTCCGCACCCGTGGGCAGATCGTTGACCCGTTCCAGTTTGCCTGCCGATATCGTCGCCGGGTCAAATATGACGACATCCGCCATGGCGCCTTCGGCAAGGACGCCGCGGCCCTCGATACCGAACAGTTCCGCCGGTTTTTGCGTCAGCATATGGATTGCCTGTTCAAGGCCCAGAGTCCCGCGTTCGCGCACCCAGTATCCGAGTAGATGGGTGGAGTAGCAGGCATCGCAGAGCTGGCTGGCATGGGCTCCGGCATCGGAGAGACCGAGAATCATATTATCGTCCTGCAGCAGTTCCGCGACTTCCGCCTCGTCGTAATTGAGGATGGCGAAGCGGAAGCGGGCTGTAAAATCCGTCTCCAGCGACAGATCAAGCGCGAAATCGATCGGCTCCTTGCCGGCGCTTTCGGCAATTTCGCGCAAGGGCCGCTCTTCCCATTCGGGATTGCCGGGCGCCATGGAGATGACGCTGCGCTCGATCCAGCCGGCAACCGCATTCCGTGCGCCGACCGCCGTATCCTCGCGGAAGGCGGCGCGGAAGTCGGGATCGCGATAAAGCGCCTTGCGGCCTTCGCGGTCCGCTTGCATAACCTGCTTGAACAGGGGGCGCATCTCGAAGGGGAAGGGTTCGTTGAACTCGAAATCGAAATTGATCGGGCGGCAGGCGACCTGTGGATGGATCCTGGTGCCGTCCGCCCGGAGTTTGCGCGTGATTTCCTGATGCCGCCGGTGAGAGCCGGGGCCGGACATGCCCGAGAGCAGCGCTGTCCAGGTCACGGCAATGTCATGCTTTCGCGCGAGCAGCGCCAGCTGGTCGTGGAACAGGGTCGGGCCGACGGTTGCCTGAATGATTTTCGCTCCGGCCACGCGCGCGGCGGCAACAAGACTGTCAATCTCGATCATATCGGCAAGGCGGCTTGGTACCGGTTTGCCGCCATAGCCATGATGTGTGGTCGCTTGCGATGTTGAAAAGCCAATGGCGCCCGCTTCCATGGCACTCCGGACGATGTCGGCCATCGCCCCGACTTCCTCGCCGCTTGCGGTTCTTTCGACAGCGCTGGTGCCCATGACATAGGTGCGGATGGGTGTATGCCCGGCGAGGACCGCGAGATTGATCGCCGTGCCGCGCGCCTCGATGGCGTCCATATAGTCAGGGAAACTTTCAAACGGCCAGTCAGACCCGAGACCCTCCGCCAGCGCTTCATAGGACATGCCTTCAACTTTTTCGAGCGTGCGCATGATGCTGGTGCGATGCTCGGGCCGGGTGGGCGCGACGCCGAAACCGCAATTGCCGATCACCGCCGTGGTGACGCCATGCCAGGGGGAGATAGAGAGCATCCGGTCCCAGATCACTTGCGCGTCATAATGGGTATGGATATCAACGAAACCCGGGGAGATGACAAGTCCACTCGCATCGATTTCCTGATCGGCCGCGCCGTCGACCTTGCCGATCGCGACAATCTTGCCGTTCGAAATGCCGATATCGCCTTCGTAGGCCGGAGCCCCAGTACCATCGACAATCATGCCGCCGGTTATTTTAAGATCCAGTGCCATCTATTTTTCTCCCTGTTGCGGCCGGACGATTCTTCGCCTCTTGCACCGCTTTTTTTCGTCAAGTCGGCCGCGTCGTCAGCCACGGCCAGAGGTCGTCGGCCTCGCGCTCCAGAACATTGCCGCCTATCCAGTCCGCCCAATAGGTATCCGAGCCGAATTCATCCCGCCAGGACCAGAGCCGGCGCGTGCGGAAATGCAGGTCATGCTCATAGGTAAAGCCGATGGCGCCATGGATCTGGTGGGAGAGGGAGGCGGCAATGCCTGCTGTCTCGCTGATCCGTGTCTTGGCGGCGGCAATCTCGAAGGTGCTGTCGAGGGCGGTATTGCCTGCAAGGTCCGCCGCCTGGAATGCGCCGATAGCGGCGGCACCGGAGGCCGCCGTATGTCCCGCCAGCACCGCCATGTTTTGTTGTATGGCCTGGAATTTGCCGATGGCGCGGCCGAACTGGACCCGGTCCGTTGCATATTGCACGCTGGCATCCAAAATCCATTCCAGCGCACCGGCCATTTGCGAACAGCGCATCATCGCGCCAAGCGCGAAGACGGATTGCGTGGTGACATCGGTCGGCAGGGCAGCGGATGCAACGGTTACAGCCTTGTCAAAGGTAAGCGTATCCCTTGGTTCCGCCGCGATATTCTGGTTTTCCGTGACGCCATAGGCGCCCGCCTTGACAAGGGCGACGGTCCCGTTCCCGGCAACAACAACCACATGCGCGGCATTGCGGCCCCAGGGGACCCGGGTCGCCGTTCCGCTGACCGTGCCGCCGGTTACCGAAAGGTTCTCTTCGGCCCGCACCGGTGCAAGAACGGTGATGCCCGGCGGTATGTCGAGACCTGCCCGAGCCAGTATCCAGTTGGCGAGGAT
The DNA here is from genome assembly GCA_021741195.1 of Sneathiella sp. Taxonomy (GTDB): domain Bacteria; phylum Pseudomonadota; class Alphaproteobacteria; order Sneathiellales; family Sneathiellaceae; genus Sneathiella. Next base: position 22,424 of record JAIOYL010000033.1, read on the forward strand.
GCTTTCCACGACCGGTATCGGCACCGCATGGCGGCCGATACCGCGTGCGATCACTTCGGCGTCCGCGAATTCCGCGCCGACCCCGCCCTGATTTTCCGGAACCAGGATATGCAAGAGGCCGTTTTCTTCAACGGATTTCCATAAATTCGCGGGAAATTCAGAAGCTTCTGCCGCTTCTTTCAGATTTCGTGTAACGTTTTCAGCGAACAGTTTTTCAACTGTGTCCGCCATGATTTGCCGGAGTTCATTCATCGTAGGCCGAGCCCCCTTGCAATAATCCCGCGCAAGATTTCCCGCGTCCCTCCGCGGAGAGAAAAGGAGACGACAGCCTGTGTGATATAGGCGCGGACCTGTTCGAAATCACCTGGCGCGATCATGCTCGCCTCGCCATGACCGAGGCGGTGGGCAATTTCCGGTATCTCCTGTTCATAGATCGCCCCGAGGTCCTTGACGACAGAGGCCTCCAAGGCGGGGTTGGCTTTGCTTTCAAGCTTGCCCGCCACGGAAATCGACATCCGCCGCATGGTCGCAAGGTGGGCCACCAGACGGCCGATCTGCTCCTGCGCCCGCGTATCCGGATGCTGCCTCGCCTCGCGGATAATCTCGATCAGCAGCTGGATCGAGGACATGTAGCGCTCCGGCCCGGAGCGCTCGAAGGCGAGTTCCGCCGTTACCTGTTTCCAGCCGTCACCCTCGGCGCCGATGAGGTTTTCATCTGGCACGAAGACATCCTCGAAGACAACCATGTTGAAATGCTCTTCGCCCGCCATGTTGCGGATCGGGCTGATGGTGAGGCCCTTGGAATTCTTCAGGTCGATCAGGAACTGGCTGAGACCGTCATGTCTGCTCTCGGGGGTGCCGCTGGTGCGCACAAGCGCGATCATCCAGTCGCAGGCATGGGCGCCGGACGTCCAGATCTTGGTGCCGTTGATGAGATAACCGCCATCGGCCTTGACCGCCTTGGTGCGGACGGAGGCGAGATCGGAACCGGTGTCCGGCTCGCTCATGCCGATGCAGAAAAAACTGGTTCCTTGTGTAATGCCGGGCAGAATGCGCTGGCACTGTTCTTCCGTTCCAAAACGGAGCAGGGTTGGACCGCTCTGGCGGTCGGCGATCCAGTGGCTGCCGACGGGCGCGCCATAGGCGAGCACTTCCTCAAGATAGGCATAGCGCTCAAAAAACGACCGCTCGCCGCCGCCGTATTTTTTCGGCCAAGTCATGCCGATCCAGCCACGCTTGCCCAGCTTTCTGGAGAAGGCGTCATCATGGCCGACCCAGGAGCGGGAGCGCTTCACTGCCGGATAACCGGCCAGTTCCTTGTCAAGAAAAGCCCTGACTTCAAGGCGTAACTCTTCGGCCTCGGGCGGCAAGCTATACGGATCAAAATTGAAATACTGCATGGTAAATCAGTGTCCTCAAGTAACTTGTTATTTTTTGTTAGTGTCACCTGAATTGTAACGTCGCTGGTTAAGTTATGACGGCTAAAACCGGCGACGTCAATTGATTGGCAAGCGAGCCGTTAATATATTGGGCTGGTATTTACATGAATTTACAGGCCGCAACGAAACTTTCAGAGAGCAACGCCCCTTAAAGCTTATCACCTGCCGCTATTCCGGGATCGCGGGTTCGGCGGGCGCCCGCTTCGGCGCCTTGCGGAGCAGCAGCAACAGCGGTGCCGAAGCCAGCATTACCCACATCATGAAGGCGAAGTCATTGAGGAAGGCGATGGTCGCCGCCTGTTTGGTGACGGCACCGTTGAGGGCGATGATCCCCGTCGGCAAATGCCAGTTCCAGGCGTCTGGCAGCCAGGGCGACTGCATCGCGGACCGGAAGGGCGACATCAGGTCGGCCATGCCGGCGTGACTGACTTGCGTATTCCTTGAGAGCATCGTGAAGACGACGGAAATACCGATACTGCTGCCGATATTGCGCATCAGGCTGAACATGGCTGTGCCCTCATTGCGAAAATGAGGCGCGAGGGTCGAGAAGGCGAGGGTGCTCAAGGGCACGAAGATAAAGCCGAGCCCGAGCCCTTGCGTGATGCCGGTCCAGACGATTGTGGAGATCGAAACTTCCGTGGTGAAGCCGGTCATTTCCCAGAGGGAATAAGCGGTCAGGCTGATCCCGATCAGGATCAGGAGGCGCGTATCCACCCTACCCATCAGGCGGCCTACGACCATCATGGAAACCATAGTCCCTATACCGCGCGGCGCCAGTACATAGCCAGTCGTCAAGACAGGAAAACCCATGAGGTTTTGTAAAAACGGGGGCAGCAGTGCCATCGTCGCGAGCAGAATCACGCCAACCATGAAAATAAGGACGAGCCCGACGGCGAAGTTCCGGTCCTTGAACAGGCCGGGTTCAATAAAGGGCAGTTTCGCCGTGAACATCTGCACGAGGAACATATAGAGGCAAAGACCGGCAACGACCGCCTCGATCACGATCTCGGGCGACGAAAACCAGTCCTGGGACTGACCGCGATCAAGCATCAACTGCAAGGAACCGATGGCAAGGCTGAGAAGTGCAAACCCGAAAAAATCGAATTTGCGCGCCTTGTCGCGGACGGTTTCTGGGACGAAGGCAAGGATGCCTGCAAGGGCGAGGATACCGAACGGCAGGTTGATGTAGAAGACCCAGCGCCAGTTGTAATATTCGGTCAGATAGCCGCCGAGGGTCGGACCCAGGATCGGACCCACCATGACTCCCATCCCCCACATGGCCATAGCCGAACCATGCTTTTCCGTCGGATAGGTATCCAGCAGAACGGCCTGGGACAGCGGGACAAGCCCGGCGCCGAACACGCCCTGCAGCATGCGAAAGAAGACGATTTCCGTAAGCGACGTCGCTGCGCCGCACATCATCGAGGTGATGGTAAAGCCGATGACCATGATCGCGAACAGACGCTTGCGCCCGATGCGCGCGGCCAGCACGCCGGTCGGTGGCGTCATGATCGCGGCGGCGACGATATAGGACGTGAGCACCCAGGAAATCTGGTCCTGCGTTGCCGACATGGTCCCCTGCATATGCGGCAGGGCGACATTGGCAATGGTGGTATCCAGCGCCTGCATGATCGTCGCCAGCATGATGGAGACAGTGATCAGGCCGCGCTCAAGAGGCGTACTCCCTGTCGCCTCGGTTGTCATTTGCTGTTGGCCGTCTCTTCGGCGGCGGCCATCGGCGCGCCTTCAAACCAGACAAGCAGGCCACTCACGAAATCGGGCATCGGGCGGCGATGGCCGGTATCGATTTCAATCGTCGTGCTCATGCCTGCCCGAAGCGGCGGATCGTCCTCGTTGGCTTTCACTTTTATCCGCAAGGGAATGCGCTGCACGACCTTGACCCAGTTGCCGGTCGCGTTTTGCGGCGGGATGACCGAGAATTCGGCGCCGGTCGCCTGGCTGACGCTCAGGACGGTTCCTGTCCAATCACGGTCCGGATAGGTATCGACATGGATCGTCGCCGTCTGGCCGGGTCTGACATAAGTGAGATCCGTTTCCTTGAAATTTGCCTCGACCCAGAAATCCCTATCGGCGATCAGGCTCATGACCGGGCTGCTGAAGGCGCCGTTGCCGACCACCTGTTGACCGATCTCCGGCGTATTACCGGCAATCCCGGCAAAGGGGGCGTATACCACTGTATGTTCGAGATTAAGGGCGGCGCGGTCCCGCGCGGCCATGGCCGTTTGATAAAGGGAATGGCGTTCGACGGGGATGTCCGGGTCCCCGCCGAGCTGGGCAGTGATTTCCGCC
>JAIOYL010000206.1 GCA_021741195.1 Sneathiella sp.
CATGACGCCCTGGCCACGGATATCAACAGGCTCGATAGCGCATCCGTCAAAGAATAGTTTTCAAATGCGCCAAGGGCCGTTACTGTGTTTCCGTTGCGCGTCAAGCAACGGAGCGGCTTTGTAGATGGCAGGTAAATGGAACCCATACAGTACTTGAAATATATTGTGGGCCTGCTCATTGTCCTCGGTCTGATCGCGCTGATCGCGTTGCTTGCCCGCCGCTTCGGAATGGTTCCAAAAGTCGACAGAAAACCGGGCAATCCGAGACGCCTCTCCATCACCGATGTTATCGCAATTGATGCCAAGCGTCGGTTGGTCCTTGTCAAACGGGATGATCAGGAGCACCTCCTTCTTCTCGGCCCGGAACGGGATCTTATCGTCGAACAGAATATTTCCTTCAATCCAGCCGCCGATCCGGGTGATGTGAATCGAGCATGACGAAAAAAACCAAAAATGGCAGTGCAGGGCTGCACAAAATACGCTTCCTCCTCCCCGCTCTCTTCGTTCTCCTGCTGATGCTGCCACTGGATGTTATGGCACAGTCGCTGTCGCTGGACCTTGGTGAAGATGCCGGTCCGCTGACCGGCCGGATTGTTCAGCTTGTCGTCCTGATGACGGTGCTCAGTCTGGCGCCGGCGATCCTGATCGTGACAACCTCCTTCACCCGCCTGATCGTGGTTCTTTCCCTCCTCCGGAGCGCCATCGGCGTGCAGTCGACACCGCCGAATGTAGTGATCATCTCGCTCGCCCTGTTTCTGACCGGTTTCATTATGGCCCCCACCTTCGAGAGTGCCTATGAGAGCGGCATTGTGCCATTGATAAATGATGAGATCACGGAAACCGAAGCCTTCAACCGGACGGCAGCGCCCTTCAAGACCTTCATGCTTAAGCATGCACGGGAGAAAGACGTCCTTTTGTTCATGGATCTAAGTCAGACCCCGGAAACGGCGGCACCGGAAGACATACCGCTCAAGGTTCTGGTTCCGGCGTTCATGATCAGCGAGCTCAAGCGCGCGTTCGAAATCGGTTTTCTCCTCTTCGTCCCGTTTATCGTGATTGACATGGTAGTTGCGTCGATCCTGATGTCTATGGGCATGATGATGTTGCCGCCGGTGATGATCTCCCTGCCCTTCAAGCTGATCTTCTTCGTTCTGGTGGACGGCTGGAATCTGGTGGCGAAGAGTCTGGTTGAAAGTTTTGTTAACAGCGCTACTTAATAGTGTAATATCCTATATATTTCAACTATTGAGGTATCCAGCAATGAGAAGCAATCAACGTCCGGTCAAATTATTATGGGTAGTTACGCTTTTATTTTTAGTTTCCTGTACAACTAATACCGGCAACGCGGTTGCCGACGCGACAGCTGACGAATGGTCCGATACTACTCCCTCCATTAATCTCACTCATATTTTCAAAGGCCAAATCAACAAACACGGCAAGCCAGTAGGATTTCATGACGCCTCTAGAGTTGTCGAACCTGACGGTTCCAAGATTAAAAAGATCGTTTCCGGCCCGAACAAAGCCGGTGTCTATACGGCAATTGTCGAGATATACGATCCGGGGGAAAAAAAATGGAAAGAGAAATTCTCCAGCTTTTACCCGGATGATCTCTCCAAACAGCAAATTATTGAAGCTATTTTAAATGCTATCTCTCATGATATGCTACAGTCCAGCGCGAAATGGCGCGGACCATCGGGGCACGGCTTCATGATAGAGGGATATCGCACCAGGACTGGCGCCATAGCAACTGCCTACCCCGTATTTATTGCCGATTAGACGGAGTTCCGCCATGGTGCAAATTGCTATAACCCGCGACAGCGATACCGGAGTGATCAGTGGAAAAATAACGCCTGAAAACAAAACTCTGGAGGATTATTTTGAAACGGAAATTCAGAATGATTCCGGTATTATCCGTCATTTGCGAAAGAAACTCATGGATAGCGATGGCACCGACGTGGAGTTGATCGGCAACGCCTATTACCTGGCACTTGGCCCGGAGACTTTCACGGTCAGGCCCCTATTCGAGCCGGGCCTGCCACCGGCAACAGGCCCGACAGGCGATTTTCTGTTCCTGCTCGACCAATGGGCCGATTTCCTGCTGAACAAGATCGGCTGATGTTAACGGTTCATTAACGAAATTTCTCCTATAACGTGTTAATTGTTACAATTATATTCGCATAAAGTTTATTTAAATTTGTAGCGATTGGAGACAACTATGACACCGATTGTTGGTTCCGCACTTGGCGGAATGGCGGCTGCGACGAAGAGAATTGACGTTTCAGCCCAGAATATTGCGAACGCCAGCTCCGTTGGAACACCGGGAGCCGCAGGAAAAAACGAATCCTATAAAGCGGTTGAGCCTATCCAGACGAGCGATGCAAGCGGGGCGCCTGAGGTAAAGGTACGCGAAAAAAAACCGTCGACAGTACCGGTCTATGCACCCAACAACCCACTCGCCAATGAAGAAGGGCTTGTGGAAAGCCCGAATGTCGATCTCGCCGGTGAACTGGTCAACCAGACGCTTGCCGTGCATAGCTACAAGGCCAATGTAAAGATGTTCGAAATCTGGAACGAATTGCAGAGAGCGACCCTCGACATCAAGAGTTGAGGTCGTCCAGCCTTTTAACCGCCAGGTTTGGCTTGAAAAGGCTGGCGACAGTACAGGCCCCGCCAAGATTTTCAAGAACGACGGGAACGAGGCTTGCCCATGGCTCAAGGGGTAATCTATAGGCGGCAGGCCAGCCGTGCTCAACCACCACGTCGATATGCCGCGGATCGAGTGCGAGCCCTTCCCCCGTAACCTTCATGCGCGCCTCCTTCGCGGTCCAGAGCCAGAAAAACATCCTGCTCCTCTCAACGCCCGTGAGGTTGGCCAGCAACTCCTGCTCTGAAGATGTGTAATAATGCCGACTCAGGTCATCTATCTCGACCTTTCGATCGAACAGCTCGACATCTATACCGACATGACCACGGTTCGACAGGGCGAAAACGGCAACGTCCTTCGAATGGGACATATTGAAATAGAGCTCCTTGGTGTCAATAAACGGTTTGCCCCGGGTTTCTGTCTTGATTGGAATTGAATCCGCCGGCAAATCAAGATAGGCAGCCAGAATCCGCCGCATCTGTCCATGCGCCCGCACGTAACGATGCCGGTGCAGATCGAAATGAAAGCGCTCTACCCGCGCCTTCTCCGCCCCGCTTAATACGCGCCAGCAACTTTCCAGATCGAGCGGTCCTCCATCGCTGATATCGGCATGATAGACATGCGTGTCTTCGTCACCAAATTTGTTCATGCCACGACCCGAAACCCATTAACCTGCATTCAAACTCATTCCCAATCGTTAGATAGTAGAGCCTCACACCGGCCAAATGAAGATAATTTCGCCCCACAGATCAAATGACGTTTCACTTATTGTGACAATTGATCGGAATCAATGCTCTTTGCGCGATTAAGGCTAGAGTAAATGACACCTTTTTTGGTAAAAGGGGGGAGGCGAAATATGTCACGAGTTATTGCGAAACTTGAAGAAGATCATCGGCGGATGGCCGTTCTGCTCAGACTGCTTGATCGGGAAATCGAAAATTTTTCAAAGGGTCAGGCGCTCGACTTTTTTCTCATCGAGACAGTGCTGGATTATATGCTGAATTTTCCCGATCTTTGTCATCATCCGATTGAAGATATTATCAGAGAGCAGCTTGATCATCTGGATGCCGGTGCCGCAAAAGCTACGCGTGATCTTTGCCGTGACCATGAAAAACTCTCTGCGATGACACGGCGGTTCGCGGCGGCTGTGCAGGCAGTTCAAAACGAACAAACCCTTCCAAGAGAGCATCTCATCAAACTTGCCGAGGAGTATCGGGATTTTCTTTTACAGCATATGAAATATGAGGAGACTGAGTTTTTTCCAGCGGCGCAAAAACTGCTTAGCCCACAAGACTGGGAGATGATCGAAAAAAGGTTGGGAGACAAGGCAGACAAGCTGTTCGGACGGGAAGCAGACAGGGAATACAGGGCTTTGCACAAGGTCATCGTCGAGTGGGGCGACAAGCAACCGGTAAAAAACTGAACGGCTAGCGTAATCGCCAGGCCTGCGTTCGCTTCAATATTCCTTTCGAGACCGCCAAGTGTACGATCCGGGCAAAAGCGTTCGTATAAAAGATCATCATGCCCATGGCCGCGGCCGGAGCAATATCGCCCGCATCATCCATATTCAGAACAGCAATGGAGGCGAGCGCCGTATCGGTCGAATATAGAAAAACAACGGCCGAAACCGTCGTCATGGCATTCACAAACAGATAAATCCCGATATCGAGAATTGCCGGCATGCAGACCGGAACGGTGACACGCGCAAAAAGCTTGTAAAACGGCTGTTTGAGCGATGCAGCCACGGATTCGAATTCCCCATCCATCTGTTTCAGGGCCGTGACGGCGGTCAAATGCGATACCGTGTAGAAATGGGTTATGGTGACAATCACCAGGATCGCCATGGTGCCATAAAGACCATTCAACGGGTTCGCAGGATCATTGAAAAAGAAGATATAGGCGAGCCCCAAAACCATACCTGGGATCGCCATGGGCAGCATGGCGAGGAACTGGAACAGGCTGCGCCCCGTTTTGAAACCGCGGGTCTTGTCGACCATATAGGCGCCTGTAAAGACAACGATCGTTCCAAAAAATGCCGTCAGCAGGGCGAGCTTGATTGAATTGCCATAGGCGTCCCAACCACCACCGTCCATCACATCGAAATTATAATTCTTGAAGCTGAGAGAGAGATCATAAGGCCAGAATTTGATCAGGGCGGCAAACTGGCAAACCCCGAGAATGCCAACGATGAAAACGGCAACCAGAGCGCAATAGGCGAAGCAGATGCGGTCGAATTTACGGTCCGGCTTGGGATCGAACACCACCGAGCGCGCAGATAAAAGCGCCACCTGCTTTTTCTGCACCTGCCTGTCGACGACAAATGCGAGAAGTGCCGGCATCAGCAGGACGACCGAGACGACGGCGCCCATCTCGAAATTCTGTTGTCCTATAACCTGTTTGTAGATATCGACTGCCAGCATATTGTACTGCCCACCGATCACCTTTGGCAGGCCGAAATCGGTAATGACCAGATTGAAAACAACAAAGGCCGCCGAAATCAGCCCGTAACGCGCGCCGGGGATGGTCACGGTCCAGAAGGTCTTCCAGGCGCTCGCCCGGAGTGAGATAGCGGCCTCATACAGCCGTGCGTCCGAAATGGCGAGGGCGGTCGTGATAATGATCATGGCATGGGGAAAGGTGAAAAACACCGAGCCCAGCAGGATGCCGTAGGGCCCATAAATCGATTCGCCCATCATCACCGACTTGAGCATCCCCTGATTGCCAAAAAGATAGACAAGCGCGATGCCGGGCAGCAATGACGGCACGAGAATGGGCGCCATGGCAATGAGACGGAACATTCCCTTGAACCGCATGCAGCTACGGCTGAGCGCATAGGCAAAGGCAAAGGCCAGACTGACCGTCACAATGGTGCTGACGATGGAGATGAAAAGCGAGTTTTCAATTGATCTGAACAGCGACGGTGTCGAAAAATAG
>JAIOYL010000207.1 GCA_021741195.1 Sneathiella sp.
GGGCGCCTTCTGTTCCAGCAGCAGTTTTCGCGCCGCCGTCGCGTCCGTCGCATCGCTTGCAAACGGCGTCGTGCCCGGCGTGCCGACGAGGCCGTAAATGCCGGTATACTGGGCGTGAATCGACTGGTTGACCGCATTGGCGAGCGCGCGGATGGCGGCGGACGCCTGGACGGGGAGAAAATTCTCGCGCCCCTCCACTTCCATCATTTCCTTGTCTGTCAGATAGAAATCCGCCTTCTTCCAATTGTTGAGCTCGATCTGCACCTTGTCCAAGGTCGAGCTTGTGGGTGTCGGCGGGGTCGAGCCCGGCGTCACATCGTCCGCCGTGAGATCAGAGGGCAGGATCACGTCGATGGTATCGCCCTTGCTTGCGGCATCGGCGCTGAAATCGCCGTTCACAAGACGCGGCATTACGGTTTGCTCGCGCAAAGCCATCAGGCCCCGCGCCAGGATTTTCGGCATGGCGGCCGAGATATCATTTGCCATTTTTTCTCTCCAATAAATTAGGGATTAGGGGGTTATCGTGAAATCCGTCCCGGATTCCTGCCGCGTCCCGCGGACTAGCTAGAGGCTGACCGCCACCTTCCCGGCGGCGATATCCTCGATGCGGGCGTTGAGCGCCCATTGGTTATGACCATTGACGGAGGTGAGGCGCACGGGCAGCGAGGCCGGATCCATGCCGCTGCCGCGGTTGCCCGTCGGATCGAAGGCGCGGGCGAAAACGGAGGAGCTTCGCATCTCGGCGACAAGCTCGGGGAGCGTCATCGGCGTTCCCTCCGATGTTTCGCGAAAGCTCCCATCAGTGCCGAGAATGCGAACCTGGATTGCTCCCCCGTCTTCAACCAGCGCGACGGCGTTCCGTATATGCGGCATCAGCAGATCAACGCTGCCGCCCGCCGAGAGGAGCGCTTCACTCGCGCGGGATGTGATCAGGAAATCGGCGTTGCTTTCCTTCAGCCGCGCGATTTCTTCGTCCTTCGCGGCCAGCACCGCATCGAACTGGTCCGTGAATTTCGTCGTGAGCGCCTTTTCCTTTTCCGCCCAGGCGGTTTCCGGGTCCGGGCCGAGCGCGCGCCAGGCTTTCAGCTCCTTCTCCAGCGCCTGACCGCCGTTCCTTTCCTTCTCCAGCGCCGAGAGCAGGCCGGAGACATCGAGTTTTTCAGCGAGAACGGGATCGAACGTAAAGCCCTCCTCGCCCGGCTGGTAAAGGCTCTGGTAGATTTCGGGAACATCGGTCAGGTCGGTGACGTTTTCGGGAAAATCGAACATGGCAACCTCAATAAAAAAGCCCCGGAAAACGGAGCTCTGTTGAATGAATTCGGGTTAGGTATCGGACTAGTCGGCGGCGGCATTCACCTTCAGGCTATCGCTAAGCAGCCCGCGCGATTTCGCCTCGCGCAGGAGTTCCTCGCGGCTGACATCGCCGAGGCGGCGCGCCTCCATCAGGAAGTCAAGGTCAGCGGCGGGTTTTTGCCCCGCCGACCCGGCGCTGACCCCGATGCTGCCGGTGAGCGGCAGGTTCATCCAGGCGGCGATGAGCGAGAGCATCGCATTGAGGCAATCCTCCAGGTTCATCGCCATATTGCTGAGCGGCGAGAGCGCATCGGCGGCATCCAGCGCCCGCCCCGTCGCCGTCTCCATCTGTTTCGGCGCCTCGAATTGCAGGCCGAAGAGCTGCATGGCTTTTTCGAGCGCTTCCAGCTCCCGCGCCCCCGCCTCCAGCGCCGCGCCGGAGCTTTCGACATAGTAATATTTGCCGTCGCTCTCGCTCGTCGTCAGCACCTTGTTGGGGCCAACCTCGATGGGGCCGTCGATCTCGGGGTTATAGCCTGACGCCGCCAAAATCGGAAAGGACGCGACATTGAGCGCGTTGCGCTGATCCGAGCGGATCTGGTAATGCTCGAGATTGAGGAAGGCAAGATCCTCAAGCGGCGGCTCGGCCAGCAGAAACCCTTTCCGTGCCGTATAGAGTGTGACGAGGGGCACGCGGCCGAGCGTATTTTCGCCTGCCTCCACTTCCTGCCAATTGCCTTTCTTGTCCTGGCGGTAGAGCCGCCAGTGATCAGGCTCGATCACTCGGATCTGCTCCTCCTCGACCTCCTCGAACCCCTGATAGCGGAGCGCCTTCTCGCGGATGCGGATTTGCGTAAGGATCCTGTCACCGCCGCGGCTGTCCCATTGCGCGGCGATGAGCTGGTCGGCGCGGACATGCACGGCGTAGGGCCGCCCGCCGCCCGCCTGTTCCTCGGCAAGGGACGCCCCTTCCACCGCGCTTGGAAAATCCACCAGCACATGAGAGAGACCGGAAACCAGCGCATCCTCGAACCAGTCACGGGCGAAGACATTGAGGCCGCGCCCGAGCAAGTCTATATTCTGAAGAATGTTAACCAGCTCAGCGGGCACATCCTCGGAAATGATCAGCGGCTCGGCAAAGACGCGGCCAACCAGTTTTTGCACCGTGCGGCGGAAATAGTTGCGCAGGACCGAACGGCTCGCCCGTTCGGCATAGATGGCGCTGTTTTCCGCCGGATGACGCGGAAGGAACCGGGTGCCCGCCGCCTGCAGGGCGAGGGTGCCGCCCATCAGGGCATGGGGCAGCGCCCATCTCGCGGCCATTCCGGCATAGAGATGGGAGGGTTTGGACGGATCGTTCATGAGTACATATCCCGTTGTGATTTCTGACTGAACTCTGTAAGCGCGTTGAAGGCCTCGCAGGCGGCATCGACCTGATCGTCATGGCGGCCGGCGGGGAAGTTCTCAAGCTCGGTGAGGAATTCCGCGTTCCACGGCCCGGCCACGAGGCGGACATTGCCCGCCTCGGCCTGCGCCGAGAACGGCATGGCGCGGACGATCTTGCTGCCCGTCACCGGCTGGCTCTTCACCCGGAAGCCCGCGAGCAGCCGGACCAGCGCCTGAGCCTGCGCCTTGCCCGCCTGACCGGGGTCCTGCGGCAGGGCGATGCTGACCTGCGTGCCGTCACTTTGCGCAAGGTTGCGGATGGCGCGCTCGACATTGTTCGGCGTGCCCTGCAACCGCTCGACATGCTCGACATAGAAAATGCCGTCCCGATCCCGCGCGAGGCGCACCCCGGCGGTCCAGTCGGGCCGGGTCCCCGTTTCCGCATGGCTGCCCGCGAGATCCCAGCCGCGAATGCGGCGCGCCTCCGCCGGGGCGGCGCTGACCACCGGAAACCAGCTCCTTCGAAAATACTCTCCGGCGGCGGGACGGATTTTCCAGTTGCCCGAGAGCAGCCGCTCGCGGTCCACCGTCGAGAGCGCCGCAAGATTGGCGCGGTAGCCCGGATCGCGTTCCATCAGGATCCTGTTATCCTCGATCCGCGCGGCAATGAAGGTCACGGATTTCGCGAACTTGCCCGGATGCGCCATTTCCAATGCGCACTTGTCGTCGCCCCAGAGGAGGTTATCCTCGTCGCGCAGGAACCAGCGCAGCTTGCCCGACCGCTCCGGAACCGGATAGCCCGTCTCGGGCTCGATCCACCAACGGATAAAATCGGCGACCCAGCTGTCCGCATCGGGGTTGCAGGTCGCCCGCACATAGGGCGCCGCGCCGCCAACTGAGCGGTTGCGGCTGAGCAGATAAAAGAATTGGGACTCAGAAAAATGCGTCAATTCGTCAAAGCCGAGATAGGCCAGCTCGGAGCCTTGCCAGTCGAATTTGTTCTTCTCATGCTCCAGATGGCCGAAACTGATGGACGAGCCGCTCGGAAACTTCCAGGCGAGCTCGCTCTCCTTCGCCTTGCCGCCGATCGCGCCATAGAGCCCGCAGGAGGCATCCCAGAGCCCGCCCTCGTTGCGCACCTGCTTCGAGGTGCGGCGGAAAATCACCGCGCTGAAACCGGGTTTTGAGACGTGACGGAGCGGCTCCATCAGCAGCGCGAAACTTTTCCCTCCGCCCGCCGCGCCGCCATAGATGGCAATATCGGCGGGGCTTGAGAGAAACATCTCCTGCGGCCCTTTTTGCGGTCTAATCACGGCCATTTTCGGGGATATAGAGGCGCGGCGCCAAGAAGGTGCCCTTGCCCTTGTCATTGGCCGCCGCGATATCGCCATAATGGGCCGGTGCGAAATGTGCCATCAGCCATTTCCGGGTGTCGATCCGGAGTTTGGACCGCGCAATATCCTCCCTCTGGACAGCGGTATCTTGCGCATTGTCATTGGCGTTGTCGGCAATCTCGAGTATTTCCCCGGCGAAGACATCGGCGACGAACCGGCGTACGGTTTCCTCCTCCTTACGTTGAAAGACAGATCCAAGGAGCGCGACGATATCATTGATCCGGCCGACCTTCCTTATCTCTTCCAAAATCGGAATCGCCGTATTCCGCCGCCATATCTTGTTGTGAAGGGCGGATTTTATTGTCTCTATTACTGTCATGAAAAGAAACCTTCAATTTTTAAAATAATATGTTCTTTTCTCGTTTTGAGTGTTTTTTAACTTCAGGTATCAAAGGATATTTTTTAGTTCAGAAAGAGGCAAAGGCAGGCTGATATATTTTTATCGCCCTACAAGCTGTTCTAGCTCATGTTTTTCCAAAAAAAAGGGCCCAGGAAATTTTCAATTTCCATGGACCCACTTTCCGACTATGGAGAATATGTTAGACTACTGTTCCCGCATTGTCAATATGTTTCTCGTATATAGTGTTATTTTTTAAATTTTACGGTATAAATCCAGGCTTTCCAGCAGCTGCGACCGGGCGAACCCGTTGCGCTTCTTTCTTTCCCTGTCCACCGTCCGGCAGCTTTTTTCGAATACTATTATGTCAAGAACAGCTGCTAACGACAGGCCTTTTCTCTGGACGGCCACCGCCCAGACGGTGAACCGGCGCATCAGGTCAAGCTGCCGGTCATCGGCTGATCCTGTCGATTTTGGCTGCCAGGAAAAGGACTGGGTCCGCATGCCAAGGCCCGTGGTGCGAAGATGAAATCCACGTGCAATCATTTCCGAGGCCCGCATCTGTTCATCACTCAATATCGAAAAAAAGCGCGATCCACCAGCTTTCCGCTGGCCCTTGCAGCAGTGGTTGGGTTGGATCCGGGGTTGCTTTCCTATCTCCCTCCCGGAAAGTTTTTTTGCAGACGGGGTTGCGGAACAATCCGCAGATAACGGCAGAACACGCGCCGCCCGCTTATTGCGGGCTCCAGAATTGTCGAAATTCATAATACCTCTCAATCAGTCACTGTCAGGAAATTGCTATTGATTTTAATCCCGTCACCGGACGCATTCTGCCTATCCCGTGTGGTTTGCTCAATAGTCGGAAATACCCAAAGCGGTGGATAGCTTTGAAGATGAGATACTTTTTTCATGGAGGGAGGGATGCGCTTCAGCCAGAAAAATCATCCGGCCGCCAGAATGCAAAAATGATACACTACATACATAGAAAAATTACGCGATAATCCAGTTTATATAAATTTTGCTTATAGTATATTCCAGCAATGAAAATTAGTCAATAATTCACAGACGCCAATCGGCCGGGGAATTCCCTCCCCCGGCCCCCGCGCAGGCAAATT
>JAIOYL010000208.1 GCA_021741195.1 Sneathiella sp.
AAGCGCTGCCTGGTTGGCCGCAACTGAGCGTCCCTGATTTTCTTTTCCAAATCAATCGATTCTGAATGGGTCATGCAACTATACTTCATTACAAATGCCTTCCCCTTTGAAAGACATCGAATTCTTTATATAGTATTTTTTATAATAATTCAAATCCGCAATAAAAATCGATTTCCCGCAAAAGCTTATTTTCCGGTCATAATACGGTCGACAAGCTCTTTCACCGTCGGGATAAATCCGTTGGCATAAAATGGATCACTGGCAAAGCGATAGGCGCTGTGACCCGCGAACATCAGATTATTCTCGATGTTGGAATTGGAATGGATCACATCCTGCAGTGTTTTCTGAATGCAGAAACTACGCGGATCGGCTTTTCGGCCCGTATTGCCTTTTTCGCCTTCCGCCCAATTGGAGAACTTGCATTGCGACAGGCAGCCCATGCAATCGATCTGGTCTTTACGGATCTCCTGCATTTTTTCAGGCGTGACAAAAATCAGCGTGGAATCCGGCGTTTTAAGCCCCTCTGTGTAGCCTTCATTTACCCAGACTTCCGCACGGGACTTGTCTTCGGCGGTAAGGAAAACCTCGCGTTTGCGGGCGCCGATACCAAAGGCGGTGTCATGGGCGCCAACGGCTTCATGGGAAAAAGCAACCTGGCGCTCCGAGCGCGCCTTGAGCTCATCAAGAAAGTCGTTACGGACGGCCGACGACCAGAACCCGGTCGGGCTGAATTTGTTCAAAAAAACATCGCCTTTTTTAAGCGATCCCAGTTTTTTCTTCCAGGCGTCTGAAATCGGACTTTCCTTGGTGAGCAACGGCCTTGTGCCGAACTGGAAGGCAATAGGTCCGATTTCCGGGTTATCCAGCCAATGCTCCCATTCCTCGACATGCCAGACACCGCCCGCCATGATGATCGGCACCTCGTTAAGACCAATCTCGTTCATTAATTTCCGCAAATCTGCGACACGCGGGTAAGGATCCTCCGGTTGCAAGGGATCTTCAACGTTGCTGAGGCCATTATGGCCGCCGGCAAGCCAGGGGTCTTCATAGACGACACCGCCGAGCCAGTCGGAAAACTTGTGATAGGCGCGTTTCCACAATGCACGGAAAGCGCGGGCGGAGGAAATGATCGGATAATAATGGATTTTATAATCGGCCGCGATTTGCGCAATTCTGTAGGGCATGCCCGCGCCACAGGTTATTCCGTGAATAAGGCCTTTTGTGCTTTCCAGAACACCGTGAAGGATGCGCTCAGCGCCCCCCATTTCCCACAGCACATTCATGTGAATGCGGCCTTCGCCGCTGGAGAGTTCATGGGCAATCTGCGCCTGTGCGATACCGCCCCGAATGCCATAGGCCACGAGTTCGTCATGGCGGTCCCGTCGCGTGCGGCCATGATAAATCTGTGGAATGACATTTCCTTCGTCATCAAAGCTATCTGCATTGACGCCGGAGAAGGTTGCTGCACCGCCCGCGGCCGCCCAGGCGCCAGAACTCTGACCTGAAGATACCGCAATCCCTTTTCCCCCCTCAATCAGGGGCAAAACTTCCTTGCCGGACAAAAATATCGAATTCAAGGGTTTCACGAAACGTTTCCTATGGCTGCATACCTGAGCATTAAACTAACACTTAGAGCATGGCGGCCCAAGCATCAAGAGACAACTATAGTTGAGGGCGGGCGGATCATTCAAATCCACGCCGCCCTCAGCTCATTTTTCAACCTCTGTTTCTGAGGTTTTAGTCTTCGGCAGCGGCCCTGGCCTGTTCTGCCTCGACCGCTTTCATTGACAGCCGGACTTTGCCGCGGCCATCAATTTCCAGCACTTTCACTGTAACCTCATCGCCCTCGTTGACAATATCCGTCACCTTGGCAACACGCTGCGGTGCCAGTTCCGAAATATGAACGAGGCCGTCGCGGTTGCCAAAGAAGTTCACGAAGGCACCGAAATCGACAACTTTCACGACCTTACCTTTATAGGTCATTCCAACTTCAGGATCATCAACGATAGACTTGATCCAGTTGATGGCCGCTTCCGCACTTTCGGTGGTAGTCGCCGCAACCTTGACTGTACCATCATCTTCGATGTCAATCTTGGCGCCGGTGACCTCGCAGATTTCGCGAATAACCTTGCCGCCGGTTCCGATGATCTCGCGGATCTTGTCTTTCGCGACCTGGAGTTGAGTGATACGCGGCGCACCATCACGGACACCGTCACGGGCGCTGTCAATCGCCTTGCCCATTTCTTTCAGGATATGCAGGCGGCCTTCGGTGGCCTGCGCCAGAGCGATCCGCATAATTTCCTCGGTAATGCCGGAAATCTTGATATCCATCTGCAGGGAGGTAATCCCCTCGCTGGTGCCCGCGACCTTGAAGTCCATGTCGCCGAGGTGATCTTCATCACCAAGGATATCCGAAAGAACGGCGAACCTGCCATCTTCCTCGAGGATCAGGCCCATGGCGATACCCGCAACAGGGCTTTTCAAAGGAACACCAGCGTCCATTAACGCAAGTGACGTTCCGCACACGGTCGCCATGGAGGAGGAACCATTGGATTCCGTTACTTCCGAAACGACACGCAAAGTGTAGGGAAACTGATCTTTCGACGGCAGGAGCGGATGCACGGCGCGCCAGGCAAGTTTGCCATGGCCGACTTCGCGGCGTCCGGTAAAGCCCATGCGGCCGACTTCGCCAACCGAGTAGGGAGGGAAGTTATAATGTAGCATGAAGTTTTCGCGATATTCGCCTTCCAGCGCATCCACTATCTGCTCATCCTGACCGGTACCCAATGTGGCAACAACCAGTGCCTGTGTCTCGCCACGGGTGAACAGCGCTGAGCCATGACTGCGCGGGAGTGCGCCGATTTCGGCGACAATCGGACGGACAGTTTTGGTATCGCGACCGTCAATACGTGAACCGGTTGCAATAATGTTGCCGCGGACGATTTTCTTCTCGATTTTCTTGAGAATTCCGCCTGCGGCCTCCATTTCCTCGTCGGCCAGACCTTCAAGGGCTGCCTGCTTGGCCGCAGCCACTTTCTC
Source organism: Sneathiella sp. (assembly GCA_021741195.1). Taxonomy (GTDB): domain Bacteria; phylum Pseudomonadota; class Alphaproteobacteria; order Sneathiellales; family Sneathiellaceae; genus Sneathiella. Next base: position 3,040 of record JAIOYL010000208.1, read on the forward strand.
TGTCCGGGTTTGCTTGACCTGCTCCTTGTAGGCATCTGTCAAGGCTGCTTCTGCAGCAGCTTTGAGTTTCGTCTCGAGGTCCTTGTTCGTTTCTTCCGGTGCGAAATCCCAAGGCTCCTTCGCGCAAGCTTCTGCGAGGTCAATGATGGCATTGATAACTGTCTGCATTTCGCGATGGCCATACATCACGGCGCCCAGCATCTGCTCTTCGTTGAGTTCGTGGGCTTCGGATTCAATCATCAGAACCGCTTCGGATGTACCGGCGATAACGAGATCCAGTTTGGTTTCCGCCATTTGCGCGGCAATCGGGTTGAGGACGTAGTTACCGTCAATATAGGCCACACGTGCGGCGCCAACCGGGCCCAGAAACGGGATGCCGGAAATGGTCAATGCCGCCGAAGCGCCCACAAGGGCAACAACGTCGGGATCGTTTTCCAAATCATGCGCGAGCACCGTACAGATAACCTGGGTTTCATTCTTGAATCCGGTTACGAAAGAAGGCCGTAATGGCCGGTCGATCAGGCGGGAGGTCAGCGTTTCCTTTTCAGAGGGCCGGCCTTCGCGTTTAAAAAAGCCGCCCGGAATTTTGCCGGCGGCGAAAGCTTTTTCCTGATAGTTGACTGTCAGCGGGAAGAAGTCCATTCCCGGCTTGACGGATCTGGCCGCAACGGCCGTGCAGAGGATCTGCGTCCCCCCGTAGGTGATCATGACAGCACCATCAGCCTGGCGCGCAACTTTTCCTGTTTCCAATATGAGCGGACGTCCGCCCCACATCACTTCCTTGCGATGTATTTCAAACATTTTTTTTCCTTCCAAAGCAGAAACAGCCCCATGCCGTCCTGCCAAAATCCAAGACCCTATGTCTCGGTCAATTTATATCTTCTTTTTCTTCATATGCGCCGTCGGAAACAGTTGCTTCCTAAACGCGGCAAACGCCGATGTGCAATTGGACAAATGTCCAAGGCAGTCACCGGCGTTTGAAGGGGGTCGGTCTTGTTACAAGACCCAGTAGTCTCATTATTACTTACGTATACCAAGACGCTCAATTGTCGTCTGGTAGCGTGATTCCTCAACCTTTTTAAGGTAGTCGAGCAAACGGCGGCGACGGCTGACCATTTTCAGCAGGCCACGGCGTGAATGCACGTCGCCTTTATGTTCCTTGAAATGATCTGTCAGATTAACAATCCGTTCGGTGAGAATGGCGATCTGTACTTCCGGGGAACCTGTGTCCCCTTCGCCGGTCGCATATTCCTTGATCAGTTCTGCTTTGCGTTCTGCAGTGATCGACATCGGTATCTCCTAAGTTCAAAAATTAAAAATCCGGACAGGAAATAACCTTTCGGCCTCGATTTTCGCGATACCGATAGGAATGTCTCCGTCCATTGCGCAGACAACTTCGTCTGCGTGATCCGGGACCGCCACGTCATTGCCGTGCCGCAGACGAAACGCCTGCTCTTCCGTTACGGCCAGTGCCGGGATGTCGTCCAGCGCGGTCGTTATTGGAAGCAAGTCCTCAAATTCTGCGGGACACTGCCACAGTCGGGCCAACTTATCCAGTGAAATCGCATTCTTTTCCAAAAAAGGTCCAACGCGAAGGCGCCGGAGCTGGGTCAGATGGCCAACAGTCCCGAGTTTGATTGCCATGTCCCGCGCCAGGGCGCGTATATAGGTCCCTTTGCCGCAGGTCACCTCGAACATGGCATGGTTTTCATCAATTAGCTCGAGTAATGACAGAGCCTCGATATGGACTTCGCGCTCCGGCATGTCAAGATCAATCCCGGCGCGGGCCAGCTTGTAGGCGCGCTCACCCTTGATCTTGATGGCGGAAAAGGCGGGAGGATGCTGCTTTATCAAGCCGATAAATTGAGGAATAATTTTTCCGATATCTTGTGGGTTGGGCCGAACAGGAGACGTTGCGATAATCTCCCCTTCTGTATCGTCCGTGTTCCGCGCCTCACCCCAGCGGACGGTGAACCGGTAAACCTTGGTATCATCGACGATATAGCCGACAGTCTTTGTCGCCTCCCCAAGGGCAATCGGCAATACTCCCGTCGCGAAGGGATCCAGCGTACCTGCATGGCCGACTTTTTGCGCCGTCGTGAGACGTTTGACGGCGGCAACGACCTGGGCGGAGCTCATGCCCTCCGGTTTGTCAATATTCAGCCATCCATGGATGGGAATGCCACGTCGATTTCTCGCCATCGCCAGCTATTGCGGGTCTTCCGGCAGTCGGTTTTTACGGATCAGTTCGTCGATATGGCTGGCATAGGCAAAGGAGTCGTCTTCCTTGAAGACCAGCCTTGGCGTGAATTTCATGGTGAGCTGGCGCCCCATTTCGCCCTGGATGACGCCGGCGGCCCGGTTGAGACCGGCGACGACCGTTTCTTCGTTCGCTCCGCCAAGCGGCAGCACATAAA
>JAIOYL010000209.1 GCA_021741195.1 Sneathiella sp.
CGGCGCCAACGCCCAGCAAGTCACCAAAGGCATCGCCCTGGACAAGCGCATCGGCGGCAAGTCCCTCAACGCTGGTCCCGGCTATGGCGCCCCGTCCTTCCCGAAGGACACCATCGCGCTCGTGAAGACTGCCCAGGACTACGGCGCGCCGACCCGGCTGATCGAGACCACGGTCGAGGTCAATGACGCCCGCAAGAAGGCCATGGCCGGCAAGGTGGCCAAGGCCATCGGTTCGGACGACCTGACCGGCAAGACGATCGGCGTGCTGGGCCTGACCTTCAAGCCCAATACCGACGACATGCGCGATGCGCCTAGCCTCGATATCGTCCCAGCCCTGCAGGCCCTGGGCGCCAAGGTCCAGGCCTTCGATCCGGAAGGCGCCAAGGAGGCCGCGCACCTGCTGAAGGACGTCGACTTCAAGTCCGGCGCCTATGAGGCCGCCGAGGGCGCCGACGCCCTGGTGATCATCACCGAGTGGGACCAGTTCCGAGCCCTGGATCTGGATCGCCTGAAGCTTCTGATGACGTCGCCGACGGTCGTGGACCTGCGCAACGTCTTCAAGCCCGCCGAGATGGTCCGGCACGGCTTCACCTACATCAGCATTGGTCGTCCTTAGGTCAGCAACTCTAGCCCCTTGGACCTTGTCCAGGGGGCCAGCCCGCTTCGCAAGCGCGCGCCCATCGCTGGTCGTCGAAGTCAGAAAAATATTCTCTTTTCTCTAGAGAGAAAAAGTAACGTCGCTTTGTTACTGGCTGGCCTTTCGTTTCGAACTCCCCGCACACTTTGAGAAAGCCATCGGATTGGCTCATAAACTCATTGCTGTAAGTGCGATCGTCCTCTCCAATTCTCTTATGGGCGGTGTTGACCAGCGCAGTTTCAGCGAAGTTCACTTGGCTGGGCGCGCTATCACCAGAAGTTTGCTCTTGCGGCTCCCCCCGGCCACATGCGGCCAAAAGCGCAAGGGAAACCGCAGCCATTGCGCTTCGGATGGCGCGACGATTTCCTCGTGTCATTTTGTCACCGTGGACGCGCGCTTCAGGCTGGGGATTAATATGAGGGATAAGAGCAACGTTTGTATTGATCGCGGTGAGCCAAACGTCGATTCAGTCAGGGACTGAAGGACCAGTGCGATGCCCAGAGCCGCTAATAGAGGCGACAACGAGAGGTCCTCATCTTTCTGCCCGGCTATAGCGGCGCGGAACACAGCGGCGAAAAATATCCCGTTCATTATGAGGCCCGGGTAACCGAGCTGAAATTGGATATTGATCCACGAGTTGTGAAACTGAAGTGCGTAGTCCCCAAACGATTTTACTAGAAAGGAACTAAAGGTAGAGTTCTCGTCGGCAAGAACCTGATAGCCGTATCCGAGAGTAGCCCGCTTCTCGATGAGGCTTCTACCGACCGCCCATAGCTGCACCCGCCCGGTAAGTGTCGGGTCTTTCCCGAGCATGCTCAAAATATACGGTAGCGACAAGCTAGCCGCGAAAATGACAATTCCTACAAGCGGTACCAGGATGAGCGCGCGCTTTCCAGGAGTGCGCAAATAGCTCTGCGCGAGGCGATCAATCGCGAGGTAGCTCAGACCGGCAAGCGTTGCAACTTGCGACGATGCCGACTTTGACATCACAACACACGCGATCGATGCAGCCAAAGTCAGCAGATAGAACGCCTTCATCCAGCTCGAATTCCGGAGAACAAAATGAAGCGACGAAATTGCGCAAATAGTGGCAGCAAATCCCAGAATGTTTTTTTGTTGGAATAGACCGCGAAAATCCCCGCGCCCGTTATATCCAACGGAAGGAGCCAATATGGATAATGTGCAGGCTACTCCAAGTGCAATGGTGAGATACTGAAGGATCTTAGAGCGGCTTCGCCATTGCAGCATCGCGGCCGCCGTGAGGCAGCCTAGAGCAAGGCGCATGCTCTCGTTGATTGTGGTTCCGGGGTCAACGCTCCACAGTGCCGAAAAGAAAGCGAGCGCGATAAACGCTAAAATAAGTGGAGAGTTAGTAATGGATAATAATATTTGCTTCGACTTAATTATTACTGTTGCTGTGACAAAGGTGTAGCTGGCAAAAAGGAGGTAGGTAACACCAGTGCCGAACAGCCCAATTGCAGCGAACAGGGCGCCGCTCTGTATAAAGAGCAGGGCAGCTATCAGCGCACCAACAAGATCCATTGGAGCGGCCGATGATCGCCGTTGCGCCAATGCAAAGCTAGTGGGGGAGGGTAGTTTTCGCGTCATGATAAATTTCGATCAAGCGTTTGTAATTCGCATCTTCGGAATAAAGTTCTAAGAACTTCTTCTGTGCCGCGCGCCCCATATCAGTTGCTACCTGTCTATTGAGATCTAGAAACCTCAGGTTTTCGCTCAACTCGCCGGGGCAGGCACTTTTAGTGAGGAAGCCGGTCGAGCCATGCTCGATGATTTCGGCTGGCCCACCCGTTCCGGTACTTATCACAGGCGTGCCGGCGGCAAAGGCCTCGATTGCCACTCTGCCAAATGGCTCAGGCCAACGCCCAGGCATTATGACGGCTATCGCATTGCGCATTAGCTCGTAGACTTCTGACAAAGGCCTTTTGCCAAGGGATGCAACTCCGGGCTGCTGATACTTCTTAACCTCTGCCCCTGCATCGCCGACTAGGAGTAGGTTGGCTGTCGTCGACGCGCTACCGTAGGCCTCGATGAGGTCGTCTATGCCTTTCTCAGGGCTAAACCTTCCTACGTAGAGAAAATGTCGGCGTTCCGAAGCGCTGACGGGGGGGGGGTGTTCTTGACCCCCGACAAAATTAGGCTTCACAACGATCCTCTGCGCAGGGTAGCCGTCCTGTACCAGCTTCGCGCGCACAAACTCAGAAATAGCAATGTATCTGGATGGTATTTCCCAGGTCCCAGTCGATCGGTGAACTTGAAGCATCGACGCTACCGTAGCGGACGCCGAAGCGCTGTCTCGATAGCATTTATTGATAATGCCGGGGTATTTGAAGCTCTTGCCCAAACAATCTTCGCAATAAGCGCCGTCCCGGAACAAATTGGCTGACGGGCACGCCAGTCTATAGTTTCGAATAGCTTGGACCACCGGAACACCCCTTGAGCGTGCCGCGTAATAGACAGACGGCGAAATTAAGGGGAAGAAGTTTTGAACGTGCATAACGTCAAAGCGCTCTGCGCTAAGTGTCGCCTTGACCCGGTCATACCAATCTCTGCTCCATACTGAACTAGCGGCAGCGGTCAAGCGCGATCGAAGTCCAATAATGGAATGATTGTTTTCTTCCAGCAGGGTGACCTCGTGGCCTTTCTTTCGCAGTAGCGCCACCTCATTGTCTGTCGACTCGTCCTCGCCTCCGCGAACCTGATATCTGTTGTGGAGCATCAAGATGCGCATTGGTCAGTCAAGCCTTCATAGGCTTCCTCTAGCAAATCGTCCCAGGATGCTAGGCTAACCCGACCTGAGCGCGGCGGGGAGAAGACTGGCATCGAGAAATCGGGCGCGCCCATTTTCGCCGCCAGGGAGGCTGCGGCGTGACCAATGCTCCGGCCAACCGGAACCGGCGCATAGCCGAGCTTTTCGCCGACTAAGCCAGGCCCCCCCAAACTTAGGCACAACACGGGGAGTCCTCTTTGAGCGGCCTCGAAAACAACCGTACCGCCAGAGTCATGCAGGGAGGGGAATAGCATACCGTCTGCGGACTTCATCAAACTTGCCAACCGTTCCGGAGCGATCCAGCCCAACCACTGGACCTGGTGGTCAATTCCCAGCCTCCGAGCCAATTGGCGCCAGCGTGAAGATTCGGGGCCGTCACCTGCCATTATGAGCTTCGACGTGGGATCATTTTTAAGGTGTCGAGCGAAAGCGTGGAGGGCAATGTTGCCGCCCTTCCAGTACAAAAAACGACCCGCGAATAAAAAAACTCTGCCGGATTCTGGTGGTATTCGGACGGAACATTCCGAAACCTCGGTCCCAATATTAGGGAGAACTCGAGTTTTATGGTGAAATGATTTAGGTATTAGGGATTTGGTTTCTTCCGTAAGGACAAGTATACGCGCGGATGCATGATAAGCCAGTATCCGGAGTGGGCTCGTCTTCACAAGAGTATTTGAAGTAATTCGAATAAATTCTTGAATTATTGACCTGAATCGCGCCCCCCGAAACAGAGATAAGGGCGCAACTTCTCCGCCGCCGATTGGGCCCCAGATGAAGGGCGTTCGCAGGTACGGCATAAATGATGGAATGCGGATTCCCGCATATGTTATCGAGTGCGAGAAATCAAACCGATGGAATTTCTCCAATCGTTTCCCTTCGAGAAAAGCGCAGTACTGCCAGTATATTTGGTAGATATAAGTGAGTGGTTTTATTTTTAACGCCAGTGCTTCCGCACGTTTGGAGCCGACGCTGTAAACCGAAAGGCGTGGATGTGAAAAATGAGCGGATGATACGAGGTGTTCTCCGTGCTCAAATCTGGTCAAGACGCTGACCGTCCAGCCGCGTTCGAGCATGGCTCGCGCCCAATTCCAACCGACGCCAGGTTCGGAGCCTGTTTCCGGGCGGATAGCAAATGCCAATAAGAGCACATTCATGAGGAGCGATCTGTACTAGAAATGACGGGGCCTCCCGGCCACGGCCCGACTTGCCTCAATGATCTTATAGGCCCAGCTGTGAGGGAGGGCTTTGAATAGGATTGACTTGACGCGAGCTTGGAGAAAGTAGGCTGAACGCCTTATGTTCGGCGTATAAACACCGTGCTTCTTCTGTGCATCTCGATAGCTTTTCATGAAGAGAAGTTGATTTTCTGGGCGTGTTGAAACTCCCCCAATCCCCATCCTCGCTACCGTGATATCAAAGTGTATTGCGTTCTTATCCTTGAGGTTGCGAAGGAGGAGTTCGTATACAGCTGTATACTTAAGCGATATATCGAAGAATCCGACCTCTGAGAAGAGCTGCCTCCGATGGAACGTCCCTTGATGGGGAATTGTCATTCCGTTCGATCGAAATGCGGAAGCGTTCCACGGGGCACCGATAATTTGTGCGATAGTCTTGTCGGCGCGCTCTAGAGCAACATTCCCATAGGCTATTGAGCATTCCTTTGGAATTTTGCTCAATTCCGACGAAATATCTGACAAGGTAGTCTTAGAGAAGAAGGCGTCGTCAGCTCCCATAAAGTAAAGCCAGTCTCCATTCGCAGCTGAAATCGCACGATTCCAAGCATCGAAAATTCCTCGATCTCGTCGAGAGTCGAACCATGTGACCGCGTTGCGATATTTCGCAACGATCTCGGCTGTCCCATCGGTGGAACCGCCATCAGCGATCAGCAACTCTGCATTCTGAAATGTTTGCGATGAAAAGCTTTCGATCGCACTCTCTATGC
>JAIOYL010000210.1 GCA_021741195.1 Sneathiella sp.
GGCATGGCGGACGGCAAGGAAATCGGTCTTGATCTCATCGACGCCATGGTTCAGGCGGCCGATCCAACGGTAAGTGACGCGGAAGTCGAGGCGGTCGAACGCTCGGCTTGCCCGACCTGCGGCTCCTGCTCGGGCATGTTCACGGCAAATTCCATGAACTGCCTGACCGAGGCGCTCGGTCTTGCGTTGCCCGGTAACGGCAGCATGCTGGCAACCCATGCGGATCGCAAGCAGCTTTTCCTCGACGCCGCGCGCACCATCGTCGATATCACCCGCCGCCATTACGAGATGGATGAGCCGGGCCTGCTGCCGCGCGATATCGCCTCCTTCAAGGCGTTTGAAAATGCCATGACGCTGGATATAGCCATGGGCGGCTCGACCAATACGGTGCTGCATCTCTTGGCTGCGGCGCAGGAAGGAGAGGTAGATTTCAAGATGCAGGATATCGACCGGCTGAGCCGCGGCGTGCCGAACCTCTGCAAGGTCGCGCCGAGCACGCAGAACTATCATATGGAGGATGTCCATCGCGCCGGCGGGATAATGGGCCTGCTCGGCGAATTGTCGCGGGCGAAGCTCCTGCATACGGATATCCCGACCGTGCATTCGCCGACCATGGCCGAGGCCATCGAGCTTTGGGATGTCGCTACGACCCGCAGCAACACGGTTCAGGAATTCTATCGCGCCGGTCCCGGCGGCGTGCGCACGACGGAAGCCTTCAGCCAGTCGAAGCGGTACCCGAGCCTCGATACGGACCGGGTGAACGGCTGCATCCGCTCGAAGGAAAATGCTTATTCCCAGGATGGCGGCCTTGCCGTGCTCTATGGCAATATTGCGCTGGACGGGTGTATCGTGAAGACCGCTGGCGTTGATGAGGGCAGCCTTGTCTTTTCCGGCCCGGCGCGCGTTTTCGAGAGCCAGGACACGGCGGTCGAGGGCATCCTCGGCGACAAGGTGAAGGCCGGCGATGTGGTCGTCATCATCTATGAAGGCCCCAAAGGCGGCCCCGGCATGCAAGAGATGCTCTATCCGACCTCCTATCTCAAATCCAAGGGCCTCGGCAAGCAATGCGCGCTTCTGACCGACGGGCGCTTTTCCGGCGGCACCTCCGGGCTCTCCATCGGTCATGCTTCCCCGGAAGCGGCGGAAGGGGGCGCGATCGGCCTGGTTGAGGAGGGGGATATCATCGATATCGATATCCCGAACCGCAAGATCAAACTGCGTATTTCCGACGACGAGCTGGCCAACCGCCGGATCAAAATGGATGCGAAGGGCGACGCTGCCTGGGCGCCGACCGCGCCGCGCCCGCGCAAAATCACCACCGCACTCCGCGCCTATGCCGCGCTCACCACCAGCGCCGCAAGAGGCGCCGTCCGCGATGTCGATCAGCTCAAGCGCTGAACGCGTCTTTCGCGATCCAAAAAGCCCGCCCATCACCTGGCGGGCTTTTTTATATTATTCACCTAAACTACACCAAGATTTTTCAAATAATCAGTGACCGGCTTTAGTAACTCTAAGACCTTGGCCTTTTCAACAGGACAATCGATCAACATTTTTCGAACAGCTTGTTCATATTTTGCTTGTGATTGAAAACCTAATGCCTTTGATACACTTTCTAGTGCGGGAGTTTCTCTTATTGGATATCTAGATATAAGAGTGACAAAATCTTTATCCAAAAGTATTGATTGTATTGTTTTTTTCTCGTTTTCAAGTAATGACTTACTCGAAAATTCAACATTTACATCATCTTCTAGAATTTTTCTCCAATTTGGCGCTTGGTTCAGCAAGGCTTCATGAGCTTTCCTCTCTACTAACTTTGCAGCCATTCTATCCATGTGAGGCGTAATTGATTTGATAACAGAAGTCGTAAGGTCATTCCAAGCTATTTTTGGATCAATACCGTGAGTTTGCACAACTCGGTTGAGTACAGCTTTGACTGTTGTTGGGTGATAGTAAATTGATTCTACCGAATATTGATCAAGAGGAATTATTCCATGATTTAAAAGCTCTTTGCATTGCTCATCATCACGATTATCGCGATCAACTATACCAACAGCAGAAATCCAATGATGCTTTTCCGACGAATTTAAGCCTTTTACAATGCGTTCGATTTCTAAACAGTTGCCAACAGGTTTTATCGATACATCAGGGAAAAGTAATTGATAAATTTGGATGTCCAGACTTGATGGCCCGCCTTCTATAAACAAAATCTTCCTTCTTGATCCGAGCACTGCCGCCGCTGTGTATTCGTCCATTTCTTCAACTGCGGGAATGAAGTCAATCGTCCAGCTTTGTGGTCTGTGAGTATATTCTCGTACCAATAATGCTGCTGCTTGATCTTGATCCAAAGGTAGAGACACGTCATGAGTGGATATAACAAACGCACAATCATCCCGATAAGTAAGCAGCGTGCTTAGCAAGGGGGAAACGATTGCCCGATGCAAGTGTCTTTCAGGTTCATCTAACAAAATTAGTGTCCCGGAAGGAGCAGTTAAAACATTTGCAATAATGAGCAATGCGTTACGTTCACCATCAGATAGTTCGGCGACACTATAGGGAGGGCTTTCTCCCTTTGTCGCCAATAGCTTACTTCCTTGATCTACTTGTATCTGAACGTCCAAGTTTGAAATCCTCAGAATGTCATTCATTTTGGACATAGGAGCTTGGGAGGCGGCGAGTTCCTTTGCTTTTTCTTCGTCTCCTGAACGGAGCGCATCAGCAATTTTTCTTGCATCAACATTTTCTGAATCTATTAGGTCAAATATAGTTACTTGTGATCTCTGTGCTGCGAAGTCATCCTTCCACCTTGCTTCATCCTGAAAGTCTCTACTGAAAATATTTTTTTCGCTTTGCTCTCTAGCTGCAGGTGTTAGATCCATTGCATTTGATGTAAGCCAAACTTGCCTATGGGCGGTAATTCTTCGCACCTTATTTTGATTTTGCTTCGCAAAATGGTGCATCAAGGTTGATTTTCCTTTGCCGTTAGCACCGATCAAAAAGAAAATCTCACCAGATTGGATTACTTTATTTTCCTGTTGACCATTCCCAGTAGGAATATTCAAAGTGAATTTACTCATAAAGTAACCTTTCAAATTATGTTATTATAAGATTGACGCATGATGTGGGCATGAAAAGTTACGCCAATATGCATGAAGATTATCTATATAGTAATGGCATAATATTGAAATATGTAAATCAGGCCATGGTAGCATTTCCGGCTATAACAATTTAGGGGCCGCTTCATATACTAATCCGTGAGCTCGACCCAGATTGGCGTATGGTCCGAGGGGCGCTCCTGTCCGCGGGGGGCCTTGTCGATCCCGACCTTTTCCATCAGGTCGGTGGCTTGTGGCGAGAGGAGGAGATGATCGATGCGGATGCCGTGGTCCTTTTCCCAGGCTCCGCGCTGGTAATCCCAGTAGGTATAGTCGATCTCCGGCGTGAAGGCGCGATAGGCGTCCGCATAGCCGAGATTGAGGATCTGGCGGAAGCGGTTGCGGCTCTCGGGCAGGGTGAGCGCGTCGCCCTCCCAGGCCTTCGGATCGTAGCAATCCTCATCCTGCGGGATGACGTTATAGTCGCCCGCGAGCACTGTCGGTTCCTCCAGCGTGAGGAGATATTTCGCGCGTTTGATCAGCCGGTCCATCCACGCGAGCTTGTAGGGGAATTTCTCCGTATCCACGGGATTGCCGTTGGGCAGGTAAATGGAGGCAACGCGGATATTGTTGATCGTGGCCTCCATATAGCGGGCCTGCTCGTCCGCGTTATCGCCCGGCAGGCGGCGCATGACGTCCTCGATCGGGTATTTCGAGAGAATGGCGACACCGTTGTAGGTTTTCTGGCCGTGGGTTTCGACGTTATAGCCAAGATCCTCAACTTCCTCCCGCGGGAAAGCCTCGTCAACGACTTTCAGTTCCTGCAGGCAGAGCACATCCGGCGCGGCGTCTTTGAGATAGTCCACAAGCCGTGGCAGGCGCGCTTTGACCGAATTAATGTTCCAACTGGCTATTTTCATCCCGAAATCCCAATAAAAAAGCTCAAGAGCGCCTTGAGCTTTTTTCTAGCATTTTTGAGCAGCCGATCAAACGGCAAATGAGGAGCCGCAGGAGCAGGAGGCCGTTGCGTTCGGGTTCGTGATCTTGAAGGAGGCGCCGATCATGTCCTCGACATAGTCAATTTCGGATCCTGCGAGATACAGAAGCGACATCTGGTCGACGAGCAGGGTTGCGCCCTTGTTGACCACGGCGACGTCATCGGGGTTCTGCGTATCCTCAAGATCGAAGCTGTACTGGAAGCCCGAGCAGCCGCCGCCGTTGACTGCGACGCGCAGCATCTTCTTGTCGGAGTTCATTTGCTCGACAATGGCATTGATCCTGTCCGCCGCAGACGCGGAGAGCTTGACCGGTGGTTCCATTGTATCCATTGCAGACATCTTGTCCAAATTCCTAAAAAATGAAGAAAGTTCGCTTCATTATGGAGACTATATACTCAATGATGTATTAATCCCAATGCTGTTTGTCAATTATTGCCCCTGAAGTAGTCCCCGAATGTCCGTCAGCTACCTGTTTCAGGCCCGAAAGGCCTTCGATGCCGCCCTCAGGGAGATCGCGTTCCCGGACGCGGCGGCGCGGGCGCGCGTTGAAAAAGATATTGTCCTGCGGCCACCAAAGCAGGAAAGTTTCGGTGATCTCTCGACAAATATCGCCATTCTATTGAAATCAAAAGAAAATGCGTCATTCGAGGAAGTATCGGCGCCATTTTTGGCGGCGTTTCGCGCCCTTGAGGGCATTGCCGAGGTCAGGCTCACCGATACCGGCTATATCAATCTCATTTATGCGCCCGCTTACTGGCAACTGAACCTGCCGGTGATTTGCCGCGAGCGGGAGCATTTCGGTCTTGAGGGCGCGGAGGGACCTACGGTTACTGTTGTCGAACCCGCTGCCGTCAATGATCTTGCGAGCGCTCGCCTGCAGGCGAATGCTGAGGCGCTCGGTACTCTCGCGGAAATTTGTGGCCGGGCAACTAACAAGGAAACACTGCCCGCGCGGGCGCCAGAGGGCTTTCCGCTTGCCGCCGCCATCGCCAAATGTACCGCAATCAAGACCCGTTTCGCCTTGCTTGGCAATCCACCCGGATTTATCGATGCCTTCAGCCCTATTTTGGCCATAGACAGGGCCTATAACAACCCCGTTTTTTCCATTCCTTACGCGCTGTCGCAGGTGAGGAAATTGCGCGCCAAAGCTGGAATGGGGGACGCAATAGAGGATGCGGGGGTCGAAATGTCTGTTCTCAACCTGCCAATTGAGCTAAAACTGGCGAAAGCTCTTTCCGGCTGGC
>JAIOYL010000211.1 GCA_021741195.1 Sneathiella sp.
GGCGAGAAAGAGGATGCTGTTGGCGATATCGATCGGCTCACTTGCGATCTTGAGGGGGATCCGGTTGGGAATGGCATCCCACCCGGTCTTGACATCGCCACCGTACATACCCATCAGGGCATCGCCCATATTGGTGTGGACAGGATCGGGATGCACGGAATTGCAGCGGATGCCATATCCCTTGTTGGCGCAATGGATGGCGACTGATTTCGTCAGTTGCCGGACGGCCGCTTTAGAGGCGCCGTAGGCGGCGAGATGCGGTGTGCCGATAAGGGCGGCAACCGACGACAGGTTGACGATTGATCCGCCGCGGCCTTTCATCGCCTTGACCGCCGCCTGGCATCCGAGAAACACCCCCTCGACATTCACTTTCTGGATTGCCTGCCAATGCGCGAGATCGGTATCCTCAATCGTCTGATGGGATCCGATGGCCAGTATTCCGGCATTGTTGACCAGAATATCAAGATGCCCATGGGTTTGGGCAAGCTGTTCGAAAACCCTGTGCCAATCTGCTTCACTGGACACGTCCTGCGTCAGAAAGCTTGCCCTTTCGCCAAGTTCCTGCGCGGCGGCTTCCCCTTGGTCCTGGTTTATGTCCGTTAGCAGGACGGAGGCGCCCTCTGCGATAAACCGGCGAGCCGTCGCAAGACCTATTCCGGTCGCAGCGCCGGTAATGAGCGCGATTTTGTTCTGAAGGCGGCCCATGTGATCTCCCTGTATTATTGCTTTTGGCGGCGCCGGAGGAGAGGCAATCCGCTTTCTTTGGGTCTGTGCCGGACCATATTTTCACATCTGACGGGGGATTGCGAGCAGGAAATAGAGGCTTGCAGAGCACTGGCGTTTTAGGGACGATTTCCTAAAAGCTGCTGTCGGCCAGCCGTTCGGGGGCCAGTACGGCGTTTTCAAACTCATCAAGGCGATTGGCTTCGATCAGCGATTGCAGCGTATCAACATACTCCTGTCCGCGCTCCGAATAGGTAAGCAAGGTTTCGGTCAGCTTGTGCCCATAGGATATCATGTCGGGCTCTGTATTGCGCCGTGCCCTTTCCTCGCGAAACGCGGCGTAGGCCGGATGCACATTGAGGTTATGTATGTAAGCCTTTATTGAATCGCCAAGTGTCTTGAAAGCCTTTACCTCATGGGTCTCGCCTTTATCGCGGTCCTCAGGCACGATACCCTTGCCCGACGACCAGACCCGCTGTCCAAACAGGGCATTGCCTTCGCGCGCAAAACGGGAGGTACCCCAGCCGGACTCCTCGACGGCTTGCGCCAGTGCGAGCGACACCGGAACCGCATCGACTTTCTTTAGCAATGCCTCTGGATTGAGCGTGTCCTCACGGTAATTGCGGGCAATATTTTCAAGCCAGTTCTGGTCTGCGGGAGAAATTGTGTTTCCCGACGCTTTCGCCGAAAAAAGCGCGGTCAGGCGATTCCGCCGTGCCTCGATTTTTTCGTTGATACTGAGAACCAGCGGCAATACGACTTTTAAAAAGGTCCGTTTGCGAACTTCAATATCCGAAACATCGACAATATCAACAGGGATCTGTTCGACAAAAAATCGCGGGACGGGCTCTCCGCTCCGGATGCGCGCCAACTTAAAATCAACTTTGGACAAAGCCTGCTTCAAGGCGGACATGTCGAATTGCTGAGGCTGTTTGATAGCGGGAAGATTGCCCGGCTTTTGCGCAGGCACAGGCACGTTTTCGGGGAAGAGCGACCTGTCAATGCCAAGAGATGCGTTTAGGCGCCCGTGGGAATTCTCCACAAATTCAGGCACGACATAGGCGAGCGCAAGCGTCAATCCCAGCATCGTCACAATTTTATTGGATTTTAAAGCGGATATAAGTACTTGCATTACATAAATTGCGTTGCGTTAAAACCTCAAAAACGTGTTATTTGTGCAAAATAACACGACATTTAGATCGCCAACCGTCACATCTTACAACATATTGTGTCTAAACCAAAAACAGGGACACATTCTCCGGATCAGGAATATGTGTCCGTCTGAGGGCAAGATCAAGGTCCGATTTATTCTGTGGAATTTTCCCTGCTGTTTCAGCTGTTTACAGGGAATCATCAAATTCGCAACAAATTCGGTTCAAATTGAATCGCGAAAAAACGCGAATCGCCAACCTGAAACCGGTCACATGATTACATCCGCGTGTCCTGTTTTACGTAACGGCATCCAGTTGCCGGGTCGTCAAATTACCGGGAACAACCGTTATCGGAATGGCGAAGGTCCCCGACATTTCCCCGACCAGGCTTTTGATCAGAGGGCCAGGACCGCCGGAATCAGGAGAGGCGGCAAGAACCAGGACTCGGATATCGGAATCATCTTCGATGAGGGCGAGAACCTCTTCTTTCCTGTACCCATCCCGGATAACGAATTCAGGGACGATGGTTGTCTCCCTTTGAATTTCTTCCGCCAGATTCTGCAATAATTCTTCCGCTGCTTCGCGTGCTTCTTCGCGCATCGCCTGTTCGACGCCCATCCAGTGCTGGAACTCCGGTGGTTCAATGACGTAAAGCAGGATCACGCCACCCCCGACATGCCAGGCTCGGCGGCTGGCGAAGCGGATGGCTGATTTACATTCAGGGGTTTCGTCTACGACAACAAGAAACTTGTTGCGCATTCCACTCGGGGCCTCATTTGACATAAAGTCTCCGCTATCTGGTCAACACTGAAATTTATCCTGCCATTATCGGCGCAGCTATTTCAAGAGAATGTTGCTGATTTCCTGAAGCTGGGTTCGGGCGCGAAGAACATAAAAGCCCTGCGCCGCCAGATGATTGGCAAGAAATTGCGAATCCGGGCCGGCATTGACGATCACAATCGGGTTAAGGTCAACAACCGATTTGAGGCTGCGTAGCATCTGCGCCCAGGCGTTTGTCAGCTCCTTTTCCTTGATCAGGCTTTCATAGTCCTGCGCCAAAGCTTTCAACAGCAGATAATAGCCGTAACTCTGCCCCTTGATGCCATAAAATATATTATCCGCCTTGAAATCGATGATACTGCCTGAATTTTCATCAATATGCTTGTCGATCGTGGCTGTTGACGAGCCGATATCGAGGGAAATCCGGTCGAGCGTGGCAATCAGGTTATCAGCGCGCTTTTCAAAGACGGCTTTCCCCTCGGCGAGGCGCTTGTTGTATTTGATCAGCGACGTCCGCGCCTTTTCATATTGTTCCTCGGATGCCGCTGTCGGCAAAAGCGAAATCGTTGGATCCCAGGCCCATTTTGTACCGGAATATTGCAGCAGTCCGGCGGCTTCCTGCAAGTCTGGGTCGGTCTGGCTGGACCCCCGTGTCCGGCCGATCTGGTCCGTCAGTTCAAACCCGAAACGGGCTAGTGCGGATATAATGCCCTGCTGATAGTTCGGCATATTGTCGAGCGCAGCGGAGGGCATGAAGAAAGGGTCATTTGCCGTCCAGCGGTTAACATTGATTTCCCGGTCAATCAGACCCGCCATCATATCGACGGCACGGCTGCCGCCCGGGACCACATTCTCCCCACTTGGGATGAAATTGGTGTCATCTTCGATATTGTTAATCATGATCATGCCGGCGGGATAATAGAGGAGCAGAAAAATCACGACAAGAAGCGCTAAAACCTTCCAGCTCCGTTTTGCGCCTTCTTTTACGGCCTGTGCGCGTGTTCCGATGCGCTTCGTTTCAGGCCCGCTACTACCAATCTCGCTCATTCGCCCTGCCCCATGTAAACGTCATCATTTCGACCGCCAGTCCCTAACGATGTATGTTTTTTCCTCGCAAGTTGCAAGCGGGACCCTTTAAGGGTTTAGAAAACCGACAACTTCCTTGACTTCGGCGAGGACCGGCTTGGCGAGGGCAGCGGCGCGTTCCGCACCTTCCCTCAATATAGAGTCAACATGGGCCGGGTCAGCCATCAGTCGTTTCATTTCCTCGCCAATGGGCCCGAATTTCTCAACTGCGAGATCGGTCAGCGCGGGCTTGAATGTTGAAAAGGCTGCGCCGGCGAACTGATCCAGAACCGCCTGTTTTGTGATATCGGCAAGAGCTGCATAAATCCCCACCAGGTTGCCGGCTTCGGGCCGGTCTTTGAGGCCCTTCTCCGTCTCCGGTAAAGGATCCGCATCCGTCCGCGCTTTCCGGAGTTTCTTCGCGATGCTGTCCCGATCGTCAGTAAAAGTGATCCGCGAATAATCGCTCGGATCGGATTTCGACATCTTCTTGGACCCGTCACGCAGCGACATTACCCGGGTCGCTTCGCCAAAAATCAGAGGCTCAACCAGCGGAAATGTCTCAGTGCCATAGTCATTGTTGAATTTCTGGGCGATATCCCGTGTGAGTTCAAGATGTTGTTTCTGGTCTTCGCCGACGGGCACATGGGTGGCCTTATAGGCGAGAATGTCCGCCGCCATCAAGGACGGGTAGGCATAAAGACCAAGCGACGCGTTCTCTCGGTTCTTGCCGGCCTTCTCCTTGAACTGGGTCATCCGGTTGAGCCAGCCGAGGCGGGCGACACAATTGAAGATCCAGGCAAGCTCGGCATGGGCGGGAACGGTGCTCTGCGCAAAGATAATTGAACGCTTTGGATCTACGCCGGCGGCAAGATAGGCGGCGGCCACCTCACGGGTATTGCTGCGAAGCGCGGCCGGGTCCTGCCACACTGTGATGGCATGCATATCGACGGCGCAGTAGATGCATTCGTAATTGTCCTGCAAACCGACAAAATTGCGGATCGCGCCAAGGTAATTACCAAGATGAAGATTGCCGGTCGGCTGTACGCCGGAGAAAATACGAGACATAAAAAAAGCTCCTCACGCTTTGGACACGAGCCCCGAAACTACGATCTGTCCATCAGGTCGCTGAGGCTTGAGGGTGGGCATCGCCCGGAATTGATCCGCGGTTATTGCAGGCAGCCCATATTTCGTCAATAGATTATCGGTCCGTCCGGCGCTTGAGCATGTTTTTCACCTCGCCCAGACGTGCGGCGCCGGTTGCCGTGGCGCCAACCACATAGAGGGCGCCGCCGCTCGCAATGAGGATGGCAAGAGCGATAATGCGGGCCGCCAAATCCGCCGAGAACTCGGCGCTGAGCTGATTTTTTGCAATCCACAGGCCGCCGCCCATTACTGTGGAAGCTATGATCATGCCTGCCAGCCGCCGCGCCAGCCGCTGATCCGGATGATAATGTCCACGGCGGACAAGAATACCGAAGAGGAGGATCACATTAAACCAGGACGAAATAGAGGTTGCGAGCGCAATCCCGACATGATTGAGCGGGCCAATGAGCAGCAGGCTCAGAACGACA
>JAIOYL010000212.1 GCA_021741195.1 Sneathiella sp.
AATAACATCTCTGATCGGACCTTCGGGCTGTGGCAAGTCTACTTACTTGCGCTGCCTCAACCGGATGAATGATACTGTCGATGGGTGCCGTGTCGAAGGTGAAATCCTTCTTGATGGTGTGGATATCTACGCGTCCGGCATTGATGAGGTCCTGTTGCGCGCGCGTGTCGGGATGGTGTTTCAAAAGCCGAACCCGTTCCCCAAGTCCATCTATGACAACGTCGCCTATGGTCCGCGTATTCACGGCCTTGCTGACAACAAGGATGAGCTGGACGAGATCGTTCTCACCAGCCTCGAGAAAGCGGGATTGATCAAGGAAGTGCAGGACCGCCTGCATTCCTCCGGCACCGGCCTGTCGGGAGGACAGCAGCAGAGGCTTTGCATTGCCCGCGCTCTTGCCGTGCGGCCGGATATTATCCTGATGGATGAACCCTGTTCAGCGCTTGACCCGATTGCAACAGCGAAGGTCGAGGAGCTGATTGATGAACTCAAAGAGAATTATACAATCATTATCGTCACCCATTCCATGCAACAAGCGGCCCGTGTTTCACAGAAGACGGCGTTCTTTCATATGGGGGAAATCGTCGAGACCGGGGATACGGAAAAATTATTCACCAGCCCGTCGGACGAGCGCACCCAGGGGTATATCACCGGGCGGTTCGGATGACCGGATCAGTTTGTATTAGGAGAACAGCGAAATGAGTGGCAGCGGACATATAGTAAAGTCCTATGACGAAGAGCTTGACGGAGTGCGTAACACCATCGTCGAGATGGGGGGGCTTGCGGAGAGCCAGCTTGAAGCAGCGGTCCGCTCTCTGACCGAGCGCAATACCGAACTTGCCCTGAAGACGGTCGAGGCGGATGCCGCCGTTGATAAGCTGGAGCATACAATCGACAATATGGCCATTCGCGTGCTGGCGCTGCGCAATCCGGTCGCCGATGATTTGCGCCTGGTGATCTCCGCCTTGAAGATCGCCTCGCTGTTGGAGCGGGTGGCGGATTATTCAGCGAATATTGCGAAACGTGTCATTGCGCTGAATTCGGCGCCGGCCATCGCCCCGGTATCCTCCATCCCGCGGATGGGTGAGATGGTGCGACGGATGATTGACGATACCCTGAAAGCCTATACGAAGGAGGATTCAGACCTCGCGTATGATGTCTGGGCCCGTGATCAGGAAGTCGATCAGCTTTACAACAGCATGTTCCGGGAGATGCTGACCTTCATGATGGAAGACCCCAGAAGCATCACCAGTTGCACGCATCTGATCTTCATGGCCAAGAATATTGAGCGCATTGGCGATCACATGACAAATATCGCCGAAATCATTATATATCAAGTAACTGGCGAGATGCCGGACCAGCCGCGTCCAAAAGGCGATAAAACGAGCATCACGATGATCGAGAAGACGTGAATTCAAAATGAAAATACTAGTTGTTGAAGACGAGCCCGCAATGGTTGAGCTCCTCCGGTATAACCTCGAAAGCGAAGGGTTTGACGTCGCCTCGGCGCATGACGGCGATGAAGCTATGCTGGCGATAGAGGAGCAGCAACCTGATATGCTGTTGCTTGACTGGATGCTGCCGAAGATCTCCGGGATCGAGATTTGCCGGCGTCTTCGTCGAGATCAGAAGTACAGCAATCTTCCTGTTATCATGATTACGGCCCGCGGCGAGGAGGCGGACCGGGTGAGGGGCCTTGATGTCGGCGCCGATGATTATGTTTCCAAGCCGTTTTCGCCAGCCGAACTGATGGCGCGGATTCGCGCCGTCCTCCGGCGCCGCAATCCCGACGTCGGCAGCGAAAAGCTGAGCATTGCAGATGTGATCATGGATCTTGTCGCCTACAAGGTCAGCCGGGCCGGGCGGGAGCTTCGCCTGGGGCCGACCGAGTTTAAGCTCCTGCGCTATTTCATGGAGCGAGCCGGCCGGGTTCTCTCCCGCGAGCAGTTGCTTGACGGGGTCTGGGGGCAGAATGTCTATGTCGAGGATCGCACCGTTGATGTGCATATCCGCCGCCTGCGCAAGGCATTAAACGAGGATGGCGAGCCCGACCTGATCCGCACCGTCCGGGCCGTCGGCTATTGCTTTGAGAAAGCATAAGCGCCACTGACGGGTATCGCCAGCAGCGCTTGCCGGCGCGATTTGAAACGTTACTTGGAGGCGGTCTTGATCTGGTCTTTCAGCTTGGTGATCAGGCCTTCAACGCCGACGCCGGGCTGGCTGATCACGGACGCAAATTCCGACCGGTGAGTCTGCGCCATGCTGATTCCCTCGATGATCACATCGACAATTTTCTCCCCTGAATCCGTCTTGCGCACGCGCCAGTCGAGTTTGATTGGCGGGCCATTCGGGCGTACGATCTGGGAATGGACGAGGGATTCCTTGTCATTGAGGGAGGTTGCGTCACCAATTTTCAGGTTTTCCCCGGAATAGGAGCCGATCTTCTGGCTGTAGCTGGTGACCATGAAATCCCGGAACACGGTTTGAAATTCAGCTTTCTGGGCGTCGGTCGCCGTCCGCCAGTATTGACCCAGCACGAAACGTCCGATCAACTTCATGTCAAAGCTGCTGTCGAGAAATTGCTCAAAGCGTTGCTGCTTCTGCGCCTCGGACAGCGAGTTATCGGCAAGTGTTTTAACCGCTTCATCCCCAATATTTTTTATCAGGGCAACGGCTGCCTGTTCCTTGCTATCCGCTAAGGCTTGGCCGGGCTGAACGAACGCCGCCGCCGCAAAAGCAACCAGCATCAAAAGGACGGGAAATTTTTTGCTCATCAACATCTATCATACCCCCAATGGGAAATATCGGTCTGAATGGGAAAAATACAGGGCAAATATTAATGAATTATATTTGCAGCCGCTAATCTTTCTTGACCGCTTTGTCATCATCATCAAATGACATATTCGGTAATTGTGTCGAATTACTGGCGCCATTAAGGATTGAGTTATTCCGGCTCTGCCGGTACAGGCTTCTGATGGTCGCGTAGAAGTCGATGGAATTCTTCTCGATTTCGTCAAGCGCCTCGATCGAGCGGGAGCGTTGATCAATCCCGGTGGCGGCAGCGCGGATTATCCCTATATTGTCGATATCATTCTCGCGGGCAACCTAATTCACCGGATCAAGATAGTAATCGCCGACACCGCCGACAGCGGCGCGCGTCGTTCTCGGGCCGAAAATGGGAACAACCAGATAAGGCCCTTCAGGGACACCCCAGACAGCAAACGTCTGGCCCATGTCTTCCTTCTTGTTATTAAGTTGAGCAACATCGAACAGGCCACCGACACCCAGGAACGTATTGGTGAAAAACGCGCCCATATTATGCCCCGCGGCGTCAATATCACCTTGCAGAACATTGTTGATCAGGTAAATAGGCTGCGACAGGTTGGTCAGGAAGTTGGTGACGCTGTCGCGCACCCCAAGCGGGACTACACCGCGATATATTTCCGCCACGGGTTTCAGAAACAGGGCGTCGAGGGCATAGTTCACGTCGAAGAAATAGCGGTTCATCGGCTCAAGCGGATCATAGACCTCGTCATACATGACCTTGACCGTCTTGCCGTCTTGGGTGGGCGGCGTTGCACAGCCACTCACCGCTGCAAGTACTGCAAGGGCGGTCAGACCGGTTTTCAGGGAAGATGATATCGAACGCAAACCCATATTGATCTTTTCCAGCTTTTTAACCAGTTGCCAAGTCGAGACGGCATCCTACGCAACAACCGTTACCAAAGTCTTTAACCTTATTATTCGAACTGTTTTAACTGTTTTTGACAATAAAACAATCAACTTCAACAGAATAAAAGCCACTGAATTTGGTAACACATGGCAAAAATCAACGCGAGTCGCCAGAGTTTTAGGTTAACAGAATCCTCGCATGGTGTGGCGAAAAAGTCGCTTTTTGCCGTTCTTTTTTCTGTACAAAGATATAAGGATATGTTTATATCATTCAAGTTTTTGAATTCAATGGGGTTGCTGTGGAAAATTTGCTTCAGGGATTGCGCGCTGCGGGGGAAGAGACCCGGCTTCGCCTGCTAGTTCTCTGCGGTCATTCGGAATTAACGGTAAGCGAACTTACGCAGATTCTGGGTCAAAGCCAGCCGCGCGTCTCCCGTCATCTGAAACTCCTCTGCGACGCGGGTCTTCTTGATCGCTATCAGGAGGGGAGTTGGGTCTACTACCGGTTGTCCAGCAAGCATAACGCCTCCTTGCTGGCACGTACCCTCGTCGATCTTGTTCCCGAGACGGACCCGGTTGTTTCCCGCGACCTGGAAAGACTGGAAGCCGTCAAGACGGCGCGGGTCATGGCGGCGGAACAGTATTTCCGCGAAAATGCGGCCCATTGGCGGCAAGTCAGATCCCTGCATGTGCCGGAAGAAGCGGTCGAGGCCGCTTTGCTGGAAGCGACGAACGGCTACATGATTACCGATTTTCTCGATATCGGCACGGGGACGGGTCGGATGCTCGAATTGTTCGGGCCCGATGTAAAGCATGCCATCGGTGTCGATACGAGCCGGGAGATGCTGTCGTTCGCCCGCTCCGCCATTGAGGACGCAGGCCTTCGCAATTGCCAGGTGCGCCTTGCCGACATGTATAACCTGCCGCTTGCCGCCCATTCCCAGGACGCCATTGTAATTCATCAGGTCCTGCATTATGCGGAAGACCCGGCGGCGGCGATCCGGGAGGCGGCGCGGCTGCTGCGGGAAAACGGGATACTCGCCATCGTCGATTTTGCGCCCCATGATCTCGATAACCTCAGGAGCGAGCATGCCCATCGCCATATGGGGTTTCTGGAGGCGGAAATCTGGGAATACTGCGACCGGGCGGGCCTTGCGCCCAAGGATTTCACGGCTCTTGCCGGTGATCCGCTCACAGTAAATATTTGGACGGCTGTTCCGGCATCGAAGGTTCAGTCCACGGGAGTAGCTGCGTCATGATTATGTCTGGAATTCCATCAAGCGGGGAGGCATCCGGCGGATTGCTGGTGGCGGCTGCGCGAAACCGCGTCGAGGTCTCGTTCGAATTTTTTCCGCCCACATCGGATGAGCTTGCGGCGAAGCATTGGCAGGCGCTTAACCGCCTTGCGCCGCTTGGGCCGAAATTTGTCTCCGTCACCTACGGTGCGGGCGGCTCAACGCGCGAGCGCACTCATGCGCTGGTGAGCCGTATCCGCCGCGAAACAACGCTGGAGCCGGCGGCGCACCTGACCTGCGTCGGCGCGACCAAAGCCGGGATCGAGGAGGTGGCCGAGCAATACTGGGCGAGCGG
>JAIOYL010000213.1 GCA_021741195.1 Sneathiella sp.
GTCCGTATCCGCATGGGTAATGTCGCGGACATGGACGATCAGATCCGCCTCGAGCACCTCTTCGAGGGTCGCGCGAAACGCCGCGACAAGCTCCGTCGGCAGGTCCGAGATAAACCCGACGGTATCGGAGAGGATAACCGTCTGGCCGCCCGGCAGCGTAATCTTCCGCATGGTCGGATCGAGTGTCGCGAACAACAGATCCTCGGCAAAAACGTCGGATTTCGTCATGCGATTGAACAGCGTCGATTTCCCCGCGTTGGTATAGCCGACAAGGGCCACAACCGGATAGGGAATTTTCTTGCGTTTTGCCCGGTGCAGTTCACGGGTCTGAACGACGGAACTCAACTGCCGTTTGATTTTGATAATCCGCTCGTCGATCAGGCGCCGGTCGATTTCGAGCTGCGATTCGCCCGGGCCACCGATAAAGCTGAGCGATCCGCGCTGCCGTTCCAGATGTGTCCATGAGCGGACAAGGCGTGTTCTCTGGTAGCTCAAATGCGCAAGTTCGACCTGCAACGCACCTTCTTTCGTCTGCGCCCTTTCGCCGAATATTTCAAGGATCAGGCCCGTCCGGTCGACGATCTTGACTTTCCATCGCCGCTCCAGGTTGCGCTGTTGGACCGGCGTAACCGCGCCGTCAATAATGACGACATCGATATGGGAATTGCGGATGAATTCGCCAAGCTCCTCAATCTTACCCTCGCCAAACAGGGTGCCGGGCTTGGGCTTGCTTAAGGGAACAACTTCAGAATGGATCACATCAAGGGAAATGGCCGCCGTCAGCGATACCGCCTCTTCAAGGCATCCTTGCGGGTCCCTCAGTCTATTATGCGCATTTTTCTTAAGGTAGGGATGAAGAACGAGCGCGGCCTCCCCGGAACGCAGGGTTTCGCGCTCGACGTCATGTTCCATATTGGAGATTTCGTATGTCTATCACAGCTTTAAGATAATTCACCCTTCCGCAGATGGATCAAATAACTGGATCGGGCCTGCCGGCATAACCGTAGAAATTGCATGCTTATAGACCAGCTGTTCATGACCGTCGCGGCGGAGCAGGACGCTGAAATTATCGAACCAGCTTATTGCCCCCTGAAGTTTCACGCCATTAACCAGAAACACGGTAACTGGAACCTTATCTTTGCGTACCTTATTAAGGAAAACATCCTGCACGTTCTGTGACTTCTCAGCACCCATCTCGAATTATCTTTCGTCTGTCATTTAAATGTCATCTAGGCTTTTACAGTTCATTTTGTTTTTAATAAACTAAATACTAATGTAAAAGGCAAAAAGTTTCCCTGACATAAGGATTTCTGGCCTTAAACACAAGCATTATCACGACAAAAATGCAACAAATACAGATTATGACATAAAAAGCACAGTCGAGCGTTTGTTTTAATTCTGACCCCTACTTTCCGGCGATCATGAAGTCCTGGTAAATTCCCCGAAGCTTCTGCGAAATAATACCCGGATGTCCGTTTCCAATGACGTGATCATCCACTTTTACCACTGGCAGGACATAGGAGGTGCTGCTGGTCAGAAAGACTTCCCGTGCAGAATGCAGTTCCTCGACGGAAAAGCTCCGAAGCTCAAGTTCGATACCATGTTTTTCAAGTTCGCGGATCAGTGCCGCGCGGGTGATGCCCGCAAGAATGGAATTGCCGGTCGGGCGGGTTATGATCTTGCCATCGCTGTCGATGATCCAGGCATTGGTCGAGCTTCCTTCCGTGATCATTCCCTCCTCGTCCACCTGAAAGGCTTCGTAGGCGCCGCTATCCTTCGCCGCCTGTTTCGCCAGCACATTTGGCAACAGCGACACCGACTTGATGTCGCGGCGCGTCCAGCGGATATCGGGCACCGTAATCACTACGACCCCCTCCTCCGCCTTTTTTTCGAGCTTTTCCGGCGACAGCCGTTTCGCCGTCATTACGAGCGAAGGCGGGATATTTTTGGGGAAAGGATGATCGCGCGGGGCAACGCCACGGGTTACCTGCAGATAGATGATTCCATCCTTGATTCCGTTGCGCCGGATAACTTCGCGCATAACCGCTTTCAAGGGCCCGCGTTTCATCGGCGCGTCTATTTGCAGTTCGCCAAGGCTGCGCCAGAGACGGTCCAGATGCCCCTCTTCGTCGATCAAGCGGCCACCTATAACCGTAACGACCTCATAAACGCCATCCGCGAACTGATAGCCGCGGTCCTCGACATGGACATTCGCCGACCGATGCGGCAGATACTGGCCATTGACATAAGCAATTCTGGACATGATTTTCCTGTAATGTTAGCGCCGCCAAAGGGCGGGATTGAGCAACGATAGAATGGCGAAAAACTCAAGCCGCCCGACCAGCATGGTCAAACATAAAATCCATTTCGAGATGTCAGGCAATTTATCATAGCTGATAAAATTTTCCGCGCCAATCTCGACATCGGTGATCAATTGCTGGGCCGCTGATCCGGCATTCGCGAGATTTGTCACCGCGAGGGAGAGAGACGACTGCAAATCAAGACCATTGAAAGAAAGCAATGCCGTGGAGATCGTCAGCGCGAAGCTGTAAAGTGCGAAAAAGCTCCAGGCGGAGAGAATCTGCTCCCGGTAAATTACGCGCCCCCCATAGGTAAGCGGAAAGACGCTGCTCGGAAAGCTCAAGCGGTTTATCTCGGCTCTCGATTGTTTGAGAAGCAGACTGAGCCGCATCAGCTTGATCCCGCCTGCCGTCGACCCTGTGGATCCGCCGACGGTGATAAGAAACATGATCATCAGCAAGGCGCCAACCGGCCAGTAATACTGCCCGGTTCCGGAAACCAGCGGCAGGTTATATCCTGTTGTGGTAATCGCCGAAACCGTATTGAAGACGGCGTATCTTAGCGTGTTACCGACCGACATATCGGTTTCCGGCATCATCAGGCTGAAAACAAGAAGGCTGCCGACAACAACGGCCAACAGAAGATAGCGGTATTCCGGATCCTTGAAATAGGACTGCCGGTCCCCGTTGAAGAAAGACCAGTGCAGTGAAAAATTGACCGCGCCAAGAATCATGAAGATCATGAGAACAATTTCGATTCCCCGGTTGGCAAAAGCGGTCCCGGCAAGATTTGAGGTCATAAAACCACCGGTCGACAAGGTGCTGAACGCATAGCAAAGGGAATCGAAGGACGGCATGCCCGCGAACCAAAGAGCAACAATACAGAAGGCTGTCAGCAGGGCATAGATCTTCAACAGCGACAGGATCGCAAAACCCATCCGCCGCGACACCGGCCGGCCGCTGCTTTTTGCGATAGCGCGGGTCAGCGGGTTATTTCCCGGCAAATTAAAGGCATTCGATAGAATGGACAGGAACACAATCAGGGAAAAGCCGCCGATCCATTGCGTCAGGGCGCGCCAGATCAATATGCTGCGCGGCTGGGCGTCGAGATCGGTAATCACGGTTGCGCCATTGGTCGTGAAACCGGACAGCGCTTCAAAATAGGCGTTCGTCGCGTTTGGAATGGCATCGCTCAGGTAAAATGGCAGAGCCGCAAAGGCCGGAATGACGACCCAGATCATGCCAGCCGCCATAAATGTCTCCCGTCGGCCGAGAATAGTGATGTCCCGGCGCATAGCCAGAACCATGCCGCCGCCAAAAAACAGGGTGAAAAGCGCCGAAATCGCGAAACTGACAGCTTGTGCCGTGTTATTCTGTCCGAACGCAAACAACAACGGAAGGGTCATCAATGCGGCAAGAAAAACCAGCGCCCAACCAACAAATGTAAAAACAGGCGCGAACAGCATGGATTTTAAAAGAACTCGAGGCCGACGGAAAACATTTCCTCAACCTTCTGAATGGAATCCTGCAATCCGAGAATGACCACCCGGTCGCCTGTATTGATCACGGAATCGCCCCGCGGAATCTCCACTTCCTTGCCCCGAATGACCGCGCCGATGATCGTTCCCGGCGGCAGGTTGATCTCGCGGAGCGGCTTGCCGACGAGCAGCGACGTCTCGAGCGCATCCCCTTCCACGACTTCCGCAGCGCCATCGCGGAAGGAATGCAGGCCGCGGATGCGTCCACGTCGGATATGGCGCAAAATCTCTGAAACCGTCGTTGCTCGCGGATCCACCACGACGTCGACCCCGAGATTTGTGACAAGATTGCTGAACACTGGATTGTTAATCAGGGTAACAGCCGTTTTCGTGCCCTGCCCTTTCGCAAGCAAGGAAGAGAGAATGTTAACCTGGTCGTCATTCGTCAGGGCAATAATGGTTTCGGCCCTCGCCGCGTTCGCTTCGTGAAGGAGTTCAGGATCGAGCGCGTTTCCATGCAGCACAACCGCCCGGTCCAGGTATTCCATAATTTTTTCCGCGCGTGTCCGATTGAACTCGATGACTTTCAGTGACACGCTGCGCATGTTTTTCTCAATAAACTGCGCAAGGTGAAGGCCAATATTGCCACCGCCAACGATGACGATACTGCGCGCTTCCGTTTCTTCATGGCCAAACAGCGGCATGGCGCGCGCGACATGGTCGCTGTCCGCGGCGAAATAGACCTCGTCACCTGGAAACATTTGGTCATCACTTGACGGGACCAGCATTTTACCGTCCCGGTAAATGGCGACAACGATCACATTCAGATCGGGAAACAGCTCGGTCAGCTGCTTTAGTGGCGTATGGACGATGGGGCAGCTTTCATCAAGGCGCACGCCGATGACCTGCACCTTTCCATCGGCGAAAGTGACAGTATCGAACGCGCCCGGCACCTTCAACCGGCGTTCGATGGCATGCGCCACCTCGTTTTCCGGCGAAATGATCACGTCGATGGGAAGATTTTCGCGGCTGAACAGATGCGCCCAGAGCGGATTGATATATTGCTGCGCGCGGATTCGGGCGATTTTCTTCGGGATATCAAAGATGGAATGCGCGATCTGGCAGGCCACCATGTTCACTTCGTCGCTGTATGTCACCGCGATCAGCATATCCGCGTCATACGCCCCTGCCCGCTCCAACGTGTCCGGGTGCGAGGCATGGCCGACCATGGCGCGGACATCGAGCTCGTCGCCGATTTTACGCACCAGTTCCGGCGACTGGTCAATCAGCGTCACATCATTGTTTTCCCTGGCGAGTTGGCGGGCAATATTCGAGCCGACCTGTCCCGCGCCACATACAATAACTTTCATTACGCCCTATACTCCCCCGCTTCTCTACTCTTACTCAATCGAAAATTCTTTTCCGATCGCCATTGCTGACGCCAAGCGTCTTCAGCTTG
>JAIOYL010000214.1 GCA_021741195.1 Sneathiella sp.
GCGCCGACATCCCACCGACTTCGGGCAGACTGGACGAATTAGACGAGATCACGCAGCAACCCTGTACCATAGCTTCTAACAGCGGGAATCCGAAGCCTTCATACTCCGAAGTATAAACGAGAGCCGCAGCTTCTCGATATGCGCTGATCAGATCCGTGTCTGGTCCTGATCTGTGTTCAAATTCTGCGATGCCGCATTTGCTCAAAGCCTCCAGCTCGGCAGGCAACAATGCGCCCCCGCCAAAAATGATCAATCGCAGGTCGCGTGAGATCGCTGGTATACGCTTTAGAGCCTCTGGCAAAATCATGAAGTTCTTATAAGTAGAACGACCGCCAACGTAGAGAAGTGTATCCGATTTCCTGTGTACGAGTGCAGTATTTTGAGGTTTATCTAGACCGTGATGAATAACGTGTATTCTGTTATCGGGAACATCAAATAGAGACTGGAGGTCTTTTTTTGTATTCTCAGATATGGCGATGAAGTTCGTATCGGAAGTAAAGGCTTTCCTTCTTCTGTCTAGAAAGGTTTTGTAATGTGAAAAATATTGCGGAAAAAGCTCAGGTGTAAGGTCATGAACCGTGAAGACAGTCTTATCCGAAAGTCGGGTAGATGAGTGGTCTCTGAAGTGCGTTTCATGTACAAGGTCCGCTACCTTGTAGGGTCTGTTAAGCCTGTAGGATAATTCGTCGACGTAGTCGAATAACTTTCCCGCTCCGCGAAAATTAGGGATGAAGTTACAATGTCTCTCGCCAAGTTCCTGTAGGAAGTGGTTGGAGTGTAGTGGGGCGTGAATCGACACATCAACGTTTTGAGCGCGGAGTGCCGTGGCTAGACGACACAGGTACCGCGAGATGCCGCCAGTCTGTTGTCGGACAAAGCCAAGGTGGTCAAATAGGACTTTCAACGCTGGGTTCCCCTCAGGAGTCCGATTTTGCGTAGAAGTGTGGTGGATACAAATCTGAATTCACTAGAGACAACTGCACCGAACAATATTAGCAAGAATCCTGAAAAACAAACTGCAAAAAGAAGCGCCGGTAGCGGGGCTAAATGAGAGATGAGTGGTGTGTGCAGTACTCCGTAAAGGGATGTTGCTGATAAGCACGCGCAAAGTACACTCGGGATAATAATTTTGTAGATATCAATCTGCGGGCGATTCATCGCCGCACTCGCAAGATAGATTTGACTGATTAGAAAAACAGCCCTCGATAGTGTAAGTAGAATCGCAACGGTCAAGATGTTGCTTCTTGCAAAGAGCAAGAGGCAGATAGCGAAGCAACTTGTGACCAGCAGCTGTGCGACGAATTTACGGCGGACAACGCCGAGTGCTTCGTTGACGGTCGCAACCAGATTTCCGACCACGGCAAAGCCAGCGCCGACGCAAACGGCGGCGAAAATTGGCGCAGCTTCCATCCAGTTGGAGCCTAGTACCGCGAGGACGATGGTGGGAGCGGCGACAGCTCCACACGCTATTGCCGTAAACACGCCGAGCGAAAGAAGAGCTAGGGGGCGCCTGAGGGAAATGAATACCACATTCATGTCGCCTCTAGCTGCGCTCAAGGGCGTGAAGAGAACTCGCGTGAGGCTGACCCCAATCTGTTCAAGCGGAAGTTGGGCTAGCGAGTAAGCGCGATTGAATAGGCCTAGAGCTTCCAGTCCCAAAAATCGGGAAATAAAAATCGGTCCGATCTGTGTATCGAGAAACTCAAGGAGGCCTACCGCCGAGAGTCCCGCGCCAAATTTCCAAGTTGACTTGAGGCCAAGAAAATCCAGACCCCCCCAAGGGAAAATTGGGCGCGCCTTAACTAGCATAGCAGATTGTAGGACCGCCTGCGCTACTGCTGCAAAGGCCAAGCTCTTAGCGCCGTAGCCCTTCATTGCGAGGAGCAAGCCAACGGCGAAATAGCCTAAGCCATACGACACAATGTCGATAATGCTTAAGCTGCGAAATTTCATTTCTCGCCTGAGCACGCCCCGTGATGTCAGACCGAGCGTGTTTACGAATATCGCCGCCATATATAGCGCGAGAACCCCAAATATTTCGGGATTCTCATGCTTGTAAGTTACTGCAAACGAAGCTGCGACAATTGCCGCGCATGCCAAACCAGTGGCTGAAACAGATAGCCACATAATCGTTCGGAGAAGATCCTCAGATAGCGCTTTGCTCCACACCACAAGGCGTTCGATACCGCTTTGCAGTAAAACGCGGATTGAGCTGTTCAATATTAAGCAAATAGCGACGGTTCCGAACTCCTTTGGTCCGAGAAATCGTGACGCGAATGCTAGGAATAGGATTTGGAGCAAGCCATTTGTGGCAACTGATCCGTAGGTCCACCAGAGTGAAGTTAGAACAGATCTTTGCATTGCTCATTTTTCATTGTCGAAATGATCTGCCCAAAAATTTTTTCAGCTTCCAAATGTGCGAAGCACCATTCTCGAGCGCCTTGGCCTTCATCATCGAGCTCAGCCTGTGGTCGCGAGATTAGCCACTCGACCAGGTCAACGCATTCGGCTGGCGACTTAGCAAAGTAAAGTCCAGGTACCCGCCCGAATATATGTTCATAGCCATGATGGTATGACGTTACGTGAGGCACTGCGGCAGCAAGAGATATCGGAAGTCGATCGGAACAGTAGTAAGGGATCGTGTCAAAGTGATCCCAATTTACGCTCACTTGAGCTTTTCGGATGGCCTTTTCCTGCTCCAACCAAGAGACTTTGCCCTTGCTGCAGATGTACTGATCCCAGCCTGATCCGTAGAGGGCGAATTTCTCCCCAAACCGGGCGTTCATTCTGCGAACGAGGCGGTGTCTTCGTCTGCCTCCGGGGTAATAGAACAGGGGAGCTCGAGAATGACGACCATTGTTTCCGATCATAATGGCCGCGAATTCCTTTGGCGTTTCGGCAAGGGGAATTCTCCCATTTCTTTGTCTGTCAAAGTAATGGTTTATATAATGGATATTGCGTGCGCCGTTATGTGCGTAGTAGTCTTTAAGTTTCCCCATTCCAGATATGAAGACAATGTTTGCGGTTGGTAATATTGCCTTCATGGCCCTGTTGATCCGCTTCATGGGCCAAGCGTATGGGTCTTCATCATGATAGGCGGTGAACAGGTCAGGAAAGCGCGACCTAATCATTTCCCATGATTTGCCCGGAAAACTATCCTTAGGCGAATGTTGCACAAGAAGTGCGGTTGGGGAAAAATCCGAAATAACGCTGCAGATCGCCTCAGAGTACGAACGGTCATCGTGGATGCCGCGAAGTTCGCTCAGGTAGGAGAATACTCTAAGATCGGATATTATCCCCTGATCTTTGAATTTCTCGAATGCTGCTCTGGGGCCAGCCTGAATCTTTGAGGGGTCATCAACTTGCTGTTCGTTGGGAAGGTAAAGGAGCCGCAAGGGATGCCCTCTTTATTTTTGTTTTATTTCGCGCGAGAGATAACGAATTACAAATAACGGTGCCATTACTAGGTATCTGCGCCACAAACGGCGAGGCTCGCTTGCCAGTCGCCATGACCACTCGAGGCCAGTTTCTCGCATCCAGTGCGGCGCTCGTTTAACCGTACCCATCCGGTGAGTACCGCGGTCAGCGAGATACGCGCGGCTTGCGGGCCCAACTTCCGACGAGGCGTTGGATTGCGTCGTATCGATCCGTGGCGGGGTCTGCGATCGGATTGAACCTCGTCCCGAGGATGTCGAGGGCGTCGAGATGGCTCTCGTGAGCGGGGTCAGTGTAGGCTTGGACGAGATCGGCGTAGCCGAATGGCCCGCCGCAGTCTTCCGGCGGACAGGGCCCCTTGGCGTAGGCCAGGAACGTCGCGTCGAGGCCGACTGGAAGGGTCTCGAACCGATCGAGCTTGACCGTGTGGCTCCAACCATCTCCGAAGTCGTAGAGGTAGGTGAACCGCTTGGCGCCTGTCTGGGCCAGCACCCGCTGTAGCGTGGTTTTGCGGGCGTCTAACGGACCATCCCCAAACAGATTGTCCGGGTCGACCGGCCCCCATCCGAGATCACGGATTCGGATCTCCCACAGATGGCTGTTGGTCCATCCCATGGCCGCCTGCAGCACGTCATGGAGTCGATCCAGGCGGATCTTGAGAGGAACGACGATCCAGCGCTCAACCTTGGGCTCGACATCGTCGAGGACGATCTTGAGGCGGGCGATCTTCTGGTCTGCGGTCATGCCGCCGTTTTAGCGCGCGCCTGGGCTGGGTCCCAGTTCCATGGCAGCAGTTCGTCGAGACGACTGGTCGGCAGCTCGTTGATGCGGGCGAGCACGTCGGCCAGCCAGGCCTGAGGATCGACATTGTTGAGCTTGGCGGTGGCGATGAGGCTGTACAGGGCCGCCGCGCGCTGGCCGCCACGGTCGGAGCCTGCGAACAGCCAGGATTTACGTCCTAGGGCGATGCCGCGCAGCGCCCGCTCGGCGGCGTTGTTGCTGAGGCAGACGCGACCGTCGTCCAGGAAGCGGGTGAACGAAGGCCAGCGGCGCTTCAGATAGTTGATCGCCTTGACGATGTGATGGCTGCTGGTGAGCTGCTGGCGGGTCTCGTCCATCCAGGCTTCCAGCTCGGCGACGATCGGGGCGCTTTGCTGGCGGCGGACGGCCAGGCGCTCGTCTGGGCTCGCGCCATTGATCTGCCGCTCGACGGCGAACAGGGCGTCGATCAGGCGCACCGCCTCCAGGGCCTTGGGGTAGACAGCCTTGGGCTTCTCGCCTCGGGCCTTCTTGCGTTCGGCGGTCTCGATGTCGGCCAGCTCGAAGAACTTGCGACGCCCGTGGGCCCAACAGCCCGCCTCCAGGATCGGTCCTGGCGGTCGGTCTGGCTTGTAGAGTTCGGCGTAGCCGCCATAGGCGTCGGCCTGGAGGATCCCCCTCCACGCCGCCAGGTGGGCCTGGGGATGCACGCCCTTGCGGTCGCGCGAGTAGTGAAAGATCGCCGCCGGCGGCGATGATCCTCCAAACGGGGCGTCATCGCGCACATAGGTCCACAAGCGGCCGATGTCGGTCTGGCCCTTGGCCAGGACGGGGACGGTCGTGTCATCGCCGTGCAAGCGCTCGGCGCTGAGCACATGGTCTGTGATCCGCGCAATCAAGGGGGCCAGGACCGTGGCCACCCCGCCCACCTGGTCGGCCAGGGTCGACAGGCTCAGGGGCACGCCCTCCCGGGCGTAGCGCTCGGCCTGGCGGTTG
>JAIOYL010000215.1 GCA_021741195.1 Sneathiella sp.
CGCCTGAACCGTCTCGGTTTTCGAGTAGGTGGTGCCGACGGCAAAATTCTTGAGGCTGAACAGCGGGACCAGCAAAGCGGTCGCGAGGGTCTGGGCAAGACCGCCGGCGCATGCGAATATTGGAAATTCAATGTTGGGTTCCGGGATCGGCAGATCGCTGAAATGATTGAGCGTGAGGATGTAGAGGAGCGCGAACGGCGCGCCGTAAAGAAACCGCACATAGGTCGCGCCGCCCGTGCTCAGGCGGCCTTTCAGGTATTTCTGCAGCGACGTGCGGATATTCTGAAAGAAGGCGGCGAAGATGGTGATGGGTATCCAGGCTTCCATTCGGGAATTACTTTACTAGCTACAAGCTGAAGGAATTCCTTTTTCACCCGGAAATTAACAGCCTGTCAATCACCTCGCAGCGAATGGCAGCCATGCGGGTAAACGCACTCCACCTCCCCGAGCCCGATCTGGCTGATATTTGTGCGGCGGAGATTGATCCGAAACGGTAGGGTCAAGTTCACGTTTTTTATGAACAGACAGCCGCAAAAATTAGAGTCTTCGCTTTGACAGCTGTTGCGTTATGATTACGACATGAACAAACCTGTTTCTGGAATTACGGCTGCGTTACTGTCGGCATTGTTATTCGGCATCAGCACGCCATTCGCGAAATTTCTCTTAAATGAGATTGACCCTTGGTTGCTGGCTGGACTGCTCTATCTGGGAGCCGGAATAGGTCTGGGTGTCCTAGGCCTGTTTCGGCGCGGCGAACGGGCAAAAATCGGCGTCAGGGAATGGTCCTGGCTACTCGGCGCAATTGCCGCAGGTGGCATGATCGGACCCGTGTTGTTAATGCTCGGTTTGACCGGCATTTCGGGATCATCGGCATCGCTGCTTCTTAATGCCGAAGGCGTATTCACCGCGCTGCTGGCATGGTTTGTGTTCCGGGAGAACTTCGACCGGCGCATCGCGCTTGGCATGATTGCTATCATGGGAGGCGCCGTGGTGCTCTCATGGAATGGAACGGCGGCCATAAATTCCCTCTGGCCGCCGCTGGCCATTTTAGGCGCCTGCTTTTTCTGGGCGCTCGACAACAACCTTACGCGCAGGGTCTCCCTGTCCGACGCCCAGCAGATAACAACCATCAAGGGACTGGTTGCGGGCACGACCAACGTAGCCATTGCACTCGCCCTCGGGACGAAACTACCTGCCCTGCCGTTCATTTTATCCGCCGGTATCGTTGGCTTTCTTGGATATGGCGTCAGTCTAACACTGTTCGTAATCGCGTTGCGCGATCTTGGGACTGCACGCACCGGCGCCTATTTTTCCACGGCCCCCTTTGTCGGCGCGATTATCGCCATTCCGTTGCTTGGCGAGGCATTGACGGTTCAGCTGATTGTTGCCGGGGTATTGATGGCAATTGGAGTATGGCTCCATCTGACCGAGGTGCACGAGCATGAGCATATCCACCAAACCATGGAGCACACTCATGCGCATACCCATGATGAGCATCATGATCACGCCCATCGTGTGGTACCCAGGGGACAACATGTTCATTTGCACCGTCACGAGCCCATGCGTCACAAGCATCCCCATTATCCCGACGCCCATCACAGACACGACCACTGATCCAACCTGGCGGGTGCAACTGGACCGGCATCAAATCCAGAAATTGCGTCAGAAGATATTTCCCGATCCCTTTGGGGAAGAGTTCCTGCCACGCATCTAGTAACTACACTCGACATCGCCAAGCTCGACATAGACGGATTTGAGCTGCGTGAAATGATCGAGCGCCACCGCCGCGTTCTCCCGCCCGATCCCCGACTGCTTGTAACCGCCGAAGGGCACGCCGACCGGCGTCAGGTTGTAGTTGTTGATCCAGCAGGTTCCGGCGCGCAGCTTCGCTGCGATCCGATGGGCGCGGGAAAGGTTCTGGGTGAATACGCCAGCGGCGAGGCCGAATTCCGTATCGTTCGCCCGGCCCACCACTTCCTCCTCGTCGCGGAAGGACATGACCGACATGACGGGGCCGAAAATCTCCTCGCGGCAGATGCGCATGTCATCCTGGCAGGCGGTGAAGATGGCGGGCGACATGAAATGGCCCTTCTCGCAGCCCTTGACCGCGACCTTTTCCCCGCCGGAGACCAGATAGGCCCCCTCCTCGATCCCGAGGCGGACATATTCCATGACCCTGTCCAGATGATCCGCACTGATCAGCGAGCCGACATGGGTCTTCGGATCCATCGGATCGCCGATGATCATGGCTTCCGTCCGGGCCTTGAGAATGGCGACGAAGGCGTCATGAATATCCTCATGCACATAGACGCGGGTCCCGTTCGAGCAAATCTCGCCCTGGGTATAGAAATTGGCGTTCATTGCCGCCGAGACCGCGTTATGGAGCTGGCTGTCATCGAAGATGATGAGCGGCGACTTGCCGCCGAGCTCCATGGTAACATGCTTGACCGAGCCCGCGGCATCGGCCAGCACCCGCCGCCCCGTCGGTACGGAACCGGTGAAGGATATCTTGTCGATATCCGGGTGGCTCGCAAGAAGCTGCCCGGTCTCGCCCATGCCATGGACCACATTGAAGACCCCGGCGGGCAGGCCTGCTTCGGTCAGGATTTCGGCGAGCTTCACCGCATTGCTCGGCGTCATCTCGGACGGCTTGAAGATCATGGCGTTCCCGGCGGCGAGCGCGGGCGCGCTCTTCCAGCAGGCGATCTGCAAAGGATAGTTCCATGCCCCGATCCCGGCGCAGATACCTAGAGGCTCACGGCGCGAATAGGCGAAAGCGGTGGGTCCGAGGTCATGCTGCTCGCCCTTGATATCGGCGGCGAGGCCACCAAAGAACTCAAGCGCGTCGGCGCCGCTGTCGATATCGGCTTCCGGCGCTTCGGCGATCGGCTTGCCGGTGTCCCTCACCTCGATCCCGGCAAGTTCCATCCGCCGTTCGCGCATGATTTCAGCGGCTTTTTTGAGCACCCGGCCCCGATCCATCCCGGTCATGGCCGACCAGACATGAAAGCCCTTCCGCGCTGCCTGAACCGCCTTTTCCACGTCGCGCCGCCCGGCCTGCTCGACATCGGCGATTTTCTCGCCAGTCGCCGGATTGATGTTCGCAAATGTCTTTCCCGACAGCGCCTTGCAGGGCTTGCCGCCAATATAGAGGGATAGTTTGCTTTTCTTGCTCATTCTTCAGTCCTTGTTTGCTGCGCAGGCCCGGTCTAGCGCTGGCTGGTTTGCCAGTTCGGGGCCTGATAGACAGGGGCGTCGCTTTTCGCAAGCGGCTTCGCCCCCCTGATGAGGTCGGCGATTTTTTCCGCGATCATGATTGTGGGCGCGTTGAGATTGCCGCTGACAATATTAGGCATGATGGAGCTGTCCACGACGCGCAAATTCTCGACTCCATGCACCTTTCCCGCCGAATCGACCACGGACAAATCGTCCATGCCCATCTTGCAGGTGCAGCTTGGATGATAGGCCGTTTCCACATTTTCGCGCACGAAGGCGTCGATCCCGGCGTCGGTCTTCACCTCCGGCCCCGGCGCAAGCTCGCCGCCGCGATAGGGATCGAAGCCCTTTTGCGCGAAGATCTCCCGCGTGAGCTTCACCCCGTCGCGCAGTTCCCGCCGGTCCTGCTCGGTCGCGCAGTAATTGGGCTGAAGGAGCGGCGCGTCGTCGATATTCCCGCTTTTGAGCGCCATAAATCCCCGGCTGGTGGAACGCATCGGCCCGACATGGGCCTGATAGCCATGCCGGTCGGTGGGGTTGCCGCCGTCATAGCGCACCGCCATCGGCAGGAAGTGATATTGCAAATTTGGATGCTCTACGCCTGCCTCGCTCCGGATGAAACCGCCCGCCTCGAAATGATTGGTCGCGCCGAGGCCGCTGTGAAAGAGCATCCACTCCAGCCCGACCTTCAGCTTGGCGAGCGGCGGCATCACGTTATAGAGCGTGACCGGCTGGGTGCATTCCTGCTGCACGTAAAGCTCCAGATGATCCTGCAAATTCTGACCGACGCCCGGAAGGTCAGCGAGGGCAGGGATATTGAATTTCCGGAGATCGTCCGCCGGACCGATCCCGGAGATCATCAGAAGATGCGGCGAATTGATCGCCCCCGCCGCCGAGATCACTTCGCGCACCGCCGTCACCTGGTGAAGATGCCCGCCATGCCGGTATTCGACGCCCGTGGCACGGCCTTTCCCGGTCAGGATACGGCGGGTGTTTGCGCCGGTGAAGATTTTGAGGTTCCTGCGCGACATCGCCGGTTCCAGATAGGCGAGCGCGGTGCTCCAGCGGCGGCCCCGATGCACGGTCATGTCCATGCGGCCGACGCCTTCCTGCTGAAAGCCGTTCATGTCATGGGTGAAGGGATATCCCGCCTGCTGCCCCGCCTCCATCCAGGCATGATAAAGCGGATTGTCACATGGACCCACGGAGACATGGAGCGGCCCGTCGCCGCCGCGGTAATCATCTGCGCCGCGGTTATAGGTTTCGGCCTTTCTGAAATAGGGCAGGCAATCGGCGTAGGACCAGTCTTCAAGCCCCGGCGCCTTCGCCCAGCCGTCATAATCGAGCGCATGGCCGCGCACATAGCACATGCCGTTGATCGCCGAGGAGCCGCCGAGGACCTTGCCGCGCGGCCAGTAGATTTTCCTGTTATTGAGATGTTCCTGCGGCTCGGTGTAAAATTGCCAGGCGTGCGCGGGCGAATGCATGGGATAGCTGAGGGCCGAGGGCATATGGATGCGCCAGTCCCACCAGGGGCCGCGCCCGCCTGCCTCCAGCAGCAGGACGGAAACCTCGGGATTTTCGCTGAGGCGGTTCGCAAGGACGGACCCGGCGGAGCCCGCGCCGATAATCACATAATCATATGCCTGTTGTCCCGCCATCGCCGCCCGGCCTCGCAATTTCGAAAAAGTAAGGGAGCCAAGTATAGATGGCTCCCGCTACCCACCCTGTTTAAAGGGCGACGCCGATTAATACAAGTTCGCCATGGATTTCAGGCGGCGGACGAGGCCCCGAGACAGTCCTTCAGCGCCACTGCCGCCTCCTCGAGCTCCGCTTCCGTATGGGCGAAGGAGACCTGAAAACGCAGCCGCGCCTCGCCTTCCGGCACGACGGGAAAGCCGAAACCTGTGACGAAGATGCCCTTATCCAGCAGCTCGCCCGCGAGGCGG
>JAIOYL010000034.1 GCA_021741195.1 Sneathiella sp.
TGAAGGCCATGATATCACCCGTATCGATCTGGGTGGCGGGCTCGGCATTCCTTATGACGCCACGATCCCGCCGCTGCCCGCGGCCTATGCCGCTGTCGCGCTGGAGGCGATCGGCAATCTCGGCTGTCAGATCATATTTGAGCCCGGCCGTCTGATTGTCGGTAATGCCGGCGTGCTGGTCTCCGAGGTAATCTATGTCAAGCAGGCGACAAAGCGTAAATTTGTCATTCTCGACGCCGCCATGAACGATCTGATCCGTCCCGCCATGTATGACGGGTACCATCAGATCGATCCGCTCCGCGAAGACCAGAAATTGGGCGCTTACGCGCCTGCGGACGTTGTCGGACCGGTTTGCGAAACCGGCGATACCTTCGCCCGCGAACGTGACATGCCCGAACTTGCGCGCGGCGATCTTGTCGCTTTCAGAAGCGCCGGAGCCTATGGCGCGGTGATGGCCTCGACCTATAACACAAGGCCGCTGGTCCCTGAAGTGCTGGTGAAGGGAGATCAATATGCGGTGATCAGGGCGCGTCCGAGCTTGGACGCTCTGCTGAAACTTGATATACTGCCTCCTTGGCTGGAGAGTTGAAATCGAGGCTGAATGGAGCGCTGGATATTTAGCAGTGACAGGGGTTATGGATTAGCGTTTGAAATCCGGCTCCTGCTTGCGCGTCTCAACCTGCTTCTCGAAGGCCTCTGGCGTCATGGCCTCCTTTTCTTCTGCGTTATTGGGCTATTCGTCGGCCTGTCTCTTCTGGATATTTGGTCGTTTACTGGCGGAGCCCTGCATCTCGCCGGTCTCACCGTCTTTGGCCTTGTCGCGGTCTACAGCTTGTATAAGGGAGCGCGCCGGTTCAAATCCCCAAGCCGCAAACGGGCGCTCCGCTATCTTGAGCGGCGCAACCAGCTCTGCCACCGGCCTCTGCAAACGCTAGGGGAGCATTCGGAAGCGGAAAAGAAAAATAACACGCCCGCAAGCCATATGTGGCGCGTCTACCAGAAATCGCTCAGGCGGAACCTCAAAGATCTTCGCACGGGCCTGCCAAATCTCGATATGGGGGTTGAAGACGGGTATGCGCTGCGCGCCCTCGTGATTTTGCTGTTGGTGGCGGCGTTTTTGTTCGCAGGGCCAAAGTCCGGCGAACGTCTCGTGGCGGCAATAGCACCTGATATAGGACCGGCCGCCGTCCCGCTTGATGTCACCGCCTGGATTACACCTCCCGCCTATACGGCTCAGGCGCCGGTCCTCCTCAAGGTTGATCAGGAGGAAAGAAGCGAGAACGGTGACAAAACCTATGTTATCCCGGCGCAAAGTGCCTTTATCGCCCATGTTTTCGGTGGGCCTGATGCGGTGCCCGTTCTGGTGAAAGACGGTGAAGAGCTTGAATTTATCCGGGTGGATGGCCGGAATTTCCAGATTGAGACGACTTTCGATAAGCCGACGCAGCTTCAAATCCGGCAGGATGGCGATGTTATCGGCAGCTGGCGGCTCAATGTTATCGCGGACGCGCCGCCGTCGATCAATCTCATTGTTCCCCCGGAAGTTACGGACCGGGCAGCATTCAAATTGCAATACCGGGCGCTCGACGACTATGGCGTGGTGCGTATCGGCAGTGTGATAACGAAGGATGATTCGGCGGAAAAAATCGAACTCAACCTGCCGTCACCGGGCCGCGGTTCAAAGCAGGTTGTCGGCAAGAGCTATCATGACCTCACGGCGCATCCCTGGGCGGGCCTGCCGGTTACTCTCAAATTATTCGCTGAGGACCAGGTCGGGCAGAAGGGCTATTCGGACTATATCTCACTGGTCCTGCCGGAACGGACATTCACACATCCGGTGGCAAAAGTTCTGATAGAGCAGCGGAAAAGCCTTGTGTCCGACGCCGAGGGAAGCAAGGAGAATGTCGAGGCGGTACTTGATGCCCTGACCATTCTGCCGGAAAATCTGAACAACGACGTTACGGCGATGTTATTGCTCTCGACTACGCGCGCCATTCTTGCGAACGGCGAGGATCAGAAATCAGTGGATGAAGCTATCGACATGCTCTGGGAGACGGCCCTGCGGCTTGAAAATGGGGATCTTTCCATGGCGGAGGCGGAGCTTCGCGCGGCCCAGCAGGCCCTGATGGATGCTCTGAATAATGGCGCCAGCGATAATGAAATCAAGAAGCTGGTGGAAGAACTTCGCCAGGCGATGGATAAATTCCTGCAGGCGCTCGCTGAACAGGGCAAGGATATGGCCGCGCCGCAGATTGATCCGAACAGCGACAACCAGCTGATTGAAGCGCAGGACCTGAAAAACCTCCTCGATAAGATAGACCAGTTTGCCCGCAGCGGCGCACGCGATGCGGCGCGGCAGTTGCTGAGCGAATTGCAGGACATTATGGAGAATCTGAAGAACGCCAGGCGCAGCCAGCCGTCCGCAAGTCAGCAGGCTGGCCAGAAGATGCTGAACGAGCTTGGCAAACTGATGCAGCAGCAGCAGCAATTGCTGGATGATACCTTCCGCAAGTCACAAAAGGGCAAGCCGGGGGATCAGCAACAACAGAATGGCTCCCCGTCGGATCAGCCCGGTCAGCAACCGGGTCAGCAGGGCGGTCTTCAGGATCTGGCAAAAAACCAGGAGGCTCTCCGTCAGATGCTGGGGGACTTGATGGGCCGTCTCGGCATGGACGGCGAAATTCCACAAGGCCTCGGTCGCGCCGAACGCTCGATGAACGGCGCCCGCCAGTCTCTCGAGCAGGGTCAGGGTCAATCCGCCATGCAGTCCGAAAGCGAGGCGCTTGAGAATATGCGCCAGGGTGCCGAGGCGCTGGCGCAGCAAATGATGCAGAACGGGCAAGGGCAGGGCACGCAATCCGCCGGACCGGGGCAGTCGGGGCGGGGACGTGATCCCCTTGGCCGTTCCATGGAAGAAGAGGGAGGCGACGGGCAGATATCCGATGCCGCCAGAATGCGCGGGGAAGCCAGCGCCTTCAGCAAAAGCCGGGGCATTCGCGACGAGGTCCAGCGGCGGTTGTCTGATCCGGCCCGCAGCCATTTGGAGCGGGACTATCTTCAACGCCTGCTCGACATTTTTTAAAATCCTCCACCTTTTCGAAAAGCTCTGCCCATGACCAAAGATCATCCGTTCGCTGAATATGTCCGTATCCTCGGCAAGGGGCCGAAGATGTGGCGGGATATGACGTTCGAGGAAGCCAGGACCGCCATGAACATGGTGCTCAACGGGGATGTGGAACCGCTGCAGCTTGGTGCATTCCTCCTTCTGCTGCGGCGAAAAGGCGAAACCGGCGAGGAGCTTGCGGGCATGGTTGCGGCGGCGCGGGATCATTTTATCGGCGGCGCGTCCAACGGTGCCGTTGATTTCGACTGGCCGTCCTATGCGGACCGTCACCGGCAGCAACCCTGGTTCATTCTCGCCGCCATCCTGCTCGCAGATAAGGGTTACAAGGTCCTGATGCATGGCATAGAGGGCTATGCAGACGGATACGCCCCGACCCGCGCGGCGCTGGCGATGTTCGGCGTTCCGCAAGCCGCCTCCCTTACCGCCGCCGCAACGGCGCTCGAAAAAAGCAATCTGGTTTATATCGGGCTTGAGCATTTCTGCCCGTCGCTGCAATCCCTGTTTGAGCTGCGCCCGCTCCTTGGCGTACGGACGGCGGTCAATACCTTTGGCCGCGATCTCAATCCGTTCCG
Source organism: Sneathiella sp. (assembly GCA_021741195.1). Lineage (GTDB taxonomy): Bacteria > Pseudomonadota > Alphaproteobacteria > Sneathiellales > Sneathiellaceae > Sneathiella. Next base: position 3,697 of record JAIOYL010000034.1, read on the forward strand.
CGCAAGCTATCAGTTGCAAGGCGTGTTCCATCCACCGTATAAATCGCTGCATCTGGAAACCATCAAAACCCTGAAACAGCCTAACAGCGTGATTTTCAAGGGCGGTGGTGGCGAAGTGCAGCGAAATCCCATGAAACCGGCTCTGGTGGATGCGATTGTCGGCGGAAGGATGGAAGCCCAGGAATGGCCCGCCATGACGGACCAGTCTGTCTATAAATGGCGCGAAGAGGATTTGGCGCCGGAGCAGCTTATCAAAATGTGGCAGGGGAAGCTGGATCTACCGGTACCGGAACTCGCGATTACTGGCACCCTCGCTTTCGCGCTCAAGATGGTTACGCCGGACCTTGGCTATGATGCGGCGGAGACCCGCGCTCGGGAAATTTGGGAAGCCCGTGACAAGGCGCGATTTAACTAATTTTTTTCGCGATACCACCAGAGATCTGAACTGGTTCCCCAGAAAGACGGGTTGGCGGGCAATTTGATCTCCGGCCAATGTGCAAGCCATTGCCGGTCCGTATAGTAAAGCGGGATGACATAATGACCCCAGAGCAGCACTCGGTCGAGAGCGCTGGCCGCGCTTATCAACTGCTCGCGGGTCCTGGCCGAGACAATGATGTCAATCATTGCATCGACCGCCGCCGATCGAATGCCCGGGTAATTCCGGGTACCAGGTGTCGCCGCGGCGTCACGGCTCCAGTAAAAGGCCTGTTCATTTCCCGGGGACAGCGATTGGCCCCAGCTGTTGATGATCATGTCAAAATCGTAACTGTTGAGGCGGTTCTGATAGCTCGCGCTGTCGATCTGGCGGAGCGTTGTCCGGATGCCGAGAATTTCCAGATTCTTCTGAAACGGCGCGATGAGCTTGATGTATTCGCCATTGTTGATGAGAAACTCGATGGTGAAGGGGCCGTCCGTATTATTATTCCTGAGAATGCCGTCACGGATTTCCCATCCCGCCTTGGTCAGCAGGCGGCGCGCGATGCGGAGATTGTCGCGGTTCCGGCCCGATCCGTCGGCGATGGGGAGTTGAAAGCTCTTCTCGAAGACATCGTCCGGGAGTTTGTTTGCGAAAGGGGTGAGCAGGTCGCGCTCCGCCGCCGTGATGGGACCGGTCGCCGCCAGGGGAGAGTTTTCGAAAAAGCTGCTGTTACGCCGGTACATTCCCTGCAGGATATTCGCATTGACCCATTCAAAATCGAAGGCATAGGTGAGGGCCTCGCGCACCCGGCGGTCCTGGAATTTCGCAAGACGCGTGTTGAAAACGAATGCCAGCATCGGCGCTGGTATCTGCAGTTTTGGCTCCGCCTTTAGGAAAGAATCAGAAGCGTCCTCCGGAACTTCATAGGCATCCCGCCATTTTCTGGCGTTGCTTTCAAAGCGGGCATCGATGGCATGGGCCTTGAAGGCCTCCAAAGCGACGTCGTCATCGCGGAAATAGTCGTAAGTGACAGTCTCGAAATTATACCGGCCTTTATTCTGCGGCAGGTACCAGCCCCAGAAATCAGGATCGCGCCTGTAGACGATCCTGCGGCCGGGCTCGACCTTATCCACCAGATAGGGGCCCGATCCGACGAAGGGCGTGAGCGAGGCCTTCTCGAAATCGGTCGAATGAAACGCGTCCTTGGAAAGGACGCTCATCAGCCCCATGATCAGCGGCATCTCCCAGCGCCCCGCCTCCTCGAAGGAAAAGCGGATTACAAGCGGGCCGAGCACCATAGCTTCACGGACTTTCTGGTAATAACTCCGGACATTCGGTCGGCCCTTGTCCCGTAGTGTCTCGAAGGAAAAGAGGACGTCCTCTGCCGTGATTGCCTTGCCGTCCGAGAAATTTGCCAGCGGATTGATATTGAAAATTATCCAGCTCCGATCTTCAGCCAGTTCAATTGATTCAGCGATGTTGGCGTAAAGCGTGAACGGCTCGTCCCGCGATCGCTCCAGCAGCGATTGATAGACGTCGCTCATCCCGAGGGGGCTAACGCCTTTAAGTAAAAATGGATTGAGGCTATCGAAGCTGCCGATTGCCCCGAGCCGCAACCGACCGCCAACGGGAGCCTCCGGATTGGTATAGTCGAAATGGGGAAAACCGCGCGGATATTTGGGTTCGCCCTGCATGGCGATGCCATGAAGCCTTTCCGCGGCGAGAGAGATGCCAGCGGCACTGAAAAAAATGAGGGCAGCGATAATCGGGTAAAAAAGACGCGGCATGAGGATGGGGTTATTCCGCTTTGCTGTAAATGATCCGGGCGAGCTTATCGACCAATTGTGGCATTTCTTTTTCTGCCGTGCCAGCAAAGCCGAGGATGAGCCCATTCTGGTCCGTCGGAAGATTGTAGAAGCCCGAGAGCGCTCGGACAAGCATGCCTTGTTCGGCGGCCGCCTTCTCCACCTCCCGGTCCGGAATGGATTTGGGCAGGAATGCAACGATATGCATGCCGGATTCCTGTGGACTGACATCCAGAATGCCTCCTAGTTTTTCTTCCAGCAGGCGGAGCAGGCAGAGTTGCCGTTGCTCGTAGAGAAGCCGCATGCGCCGGATATGGGACGCGAGATAGCCTTCCGAAATGAAGTCGGCGAGCGCGGCTTCCGGCGCGGCCGGGGAATGGCTGTCGATAGTCCGGCGAAGCGCGAGGAAAACGTCCACAAGATCTTCTGGCACGACCATATATCCGACCCTAAGCCCCGAAAACATCACCTTGCTCATGGTGCCGACGTAGAGCACCCTATTGTCGTCATCAAGGCCCTGCAACGATGAGAGCGGCCGTCCCGCATAGCGATATTCGCTGTCATAGTCATCCTCGAGAATAAAGCGGCTGTTATCCTTCGCCCATTGCAACAGCTCCAGCCGGCGGGAGAGAGACATGGTCTGGCCGAGTGGATATTGGTGGGAGGGGGAAATACAGGCGAGGCGGGCATCGGGCGCAATTTTTCTGGCTCTTTCAAGCGAGAAACCCTCGTCATCAACAGCCACGGATATCGGGGCCGCTCCGGCCGCAATGATGGCATCCCGGATACCTGGGTATCCGGGCTCCTCCATCCAGATTGCGTCGCCAGGTTCGGCGAAGGCGCGCACCACAAGATGGATCGCCTGTTGCGATCCGGATAGGACAATCACCTGACCGGCATGACAGCGCACGGCGCGGGTCTGACCAAGGTGGGTGGCAATGGCTTCGCGCAGAATCTGCGCGCCGCCGACTGGATTATCGACTAGGAATTCGCGTTTCGGGCGGCGCCAGTGCCGCGCCAGCAATCGCGCCCAATCCTCGAAAGGAAACTCCTCAAGCGCGGGTAACCCCGGTGAAAAAGGCAGGCCCCGATACTGCCGCTGCAGGGATTTTCCCTTGAAGGGCATCGCCATTCTGGAAAGATAGATGTCCCGCTTCGGCGTTCCTGAAACGGAGCCGCTACCTTTTCTTTGCAGGAGATCGTCGGGCAACTGGTCGGAAACATAGGAACCGGCGCCGATCCGGCTGACCAGATACCCTTCCGCCATGAGCTGGTCATAGGCGTTCAAAACCGTGTTGCGCGAGACCTTGAGGTCAGCGGCCAGCGATCGACTGGACGGGAGCCGGGTGTCCGGTTTCAGTCGGCCATCCAGAATGGCCTGCCGCAGGGCGAGAAATAATTGCTGATGCAGGGGCGTTGCACTATCCGTGTCGATATCCAGTGTGTGCAACTGTGCATTTTTTAGCCGTCGGGACATCGGGTTTATTGCCCATAATTGGTTTTAATTTCGAAGAAATATTATGAAAAAGAGGAACCAATACCAAGATTTTTTTGAGTCTCCATCGGATAGTGATCAAGTTTTCTTGTTCACTGTTGTATTTTGCCGAAAAAGCGCGAAATTAGGGAGAGGTTTGTAACGGTTCGCGAAAGGGACAAAGAAATGTCAGGAACAACGGATTTCGCCTATTTTGCGGCGGGCTGTTTTTGGGGTGTGGAGGCTGCCTTTCGACAGGTCAAGGGCGTCAAGGCGACGGTTGTGGGCTACCAGGGCGGCGTGACGATGAACCCGACCTATCAGGATGTCTGTACTGGGCGCACCCAGCATGCGGAAGTCGTTCAAGTCGAATTCGACCCCACTGTTGTCACTTATGAGGATCTGCTCAATGTCTTCTGGCAGAGCCATGATCCAACGACCCTGAACCGTCAGGGACCTGATATCGGGACACAATACCGGTCGGCGATTTTTTATCGGAATGACGAACAAAAGGCGATTGCCGAAAAGTCGAAAGCCGAGCAGGGAACACGTGGTATATTCCGACGCTCTGTCGTGACCGAGATCACTCCGGCACTCGATTTCTATCCCGCCGAGGACTATCACCAGCAGTATCTGGAAAAACGCGGCCTCGCGACCTGTCATATTTGAACGCAGTAGAAAGTGACAGATCAGGCGACCCGTTCACAGGCTCCCTGAAAACCAAGGACCGTCGCGGTCAAACCCAGCGTATTGTCATAGGCGGAAGTTGCATGAACAAAGGTCGGCGCGGGAAATGCATTTGAATGGGCATCCTCGTATTGCGCAATCTGCTGGGCGAGGAATTGTGAAGATTGCAATCTCGTCGCTGACGATGTGAAGACAGGACCGTTGATTTCCCGCAAGAAGCCTGACGCGGAACCTGGCCGTTCACGGGCGTCAATAACCGCCAAAGCCCGCTGAGGATTAGCGGTATGCTGCCGGGCAGAGGAAGGCGGCTTCTGGTCAAACGTCACTGCCCTCAAAGCGGCATGCTTTGCTGGCAAGCGTATCGAACCCAATGCTGGTCTTGTTGCTTCCATCAAACCCTGATCCCGGATTTAATTTATAGAACGATGCAACAATCTTTCATTCTGAAGTTCATCGCCAGTTATGAGACATCCGGATTCTCCGGGTAGTCAGAGCCACAATACAGAAATATTTTTACTACAAATTCGCAAATAAAATATTAACTATATACTTTAACTCCAATTGAAAATTAGCATAAAATTCTATATAATGCAAGCGGGTGCACCTAAAGTGCCGATTTCAGACCTATTTCTTTTTACTCATTTCATCGATGCGCTTCTGCATGGAAGATAACTGATCTTTCAACTCTTGCATCATTTCCGCGGTTTGATCCTTGGTTTGAGGCGTGGAAGCGGCTGTTTTTTCATTGTCGTCGGTGGGCTCCGAAGCGCCGAACAGGGTTGGCGGCGCGAACATTTTCACGGCCTGGCTGAACATTGCCATATTTTTCCGGCCCATTTCCTCAAACTGTTTGAACATCGGATTTGCCGTCAAATTTTCCGGAAGGACTTCCCGCATTTTATCCTGGTTATCGAAAAATGACTTCATGGACATGTCCAAATAATCGGGAACCACCGTTTGCAGCCTGTCGCCGTAAAAACTGATCAACTGGCGGAGGAAATTAATGGGAAGGAGATTTTGCCCCTTTGCTTCCTCTTCAAAGATAATCTGGGTCAGAACCGAGCGGGTGATATCTTCGTTCGTCTTGGCGTCGAAAACGACGAATTCCGTTCCTTCCTTTACCATCCGGCTCAGATGATCCAGCGTAACGTATGAAGATGTAGAAGTATTATAAAGCCGGCGGTTCGCATATTTCTTTATAACGATGGGCTTTTTGTCTTCTGAAGCTGCTTCAACCACATTTTCTCCTAACTCTTGTTGGAATAGGAATGATGGTACGCATTTTCACCTGTAATTGCTGCGCTGCGCAAGTTTATTGTGCAATGCGGTTCGCAAAATGCCTGCATAAGTATATATAGAAGGCAGTAACGTTGTGGTATCCGATCTTCAGCAGTATAAAGTTTGCTGCAGAGTCTGTAGTTGGCTTCAATCTGGCTCCGGGTTCCCCTGTTGAAAAAAACAAGTGGCGAGAATGACTGACGTTCTGGACATAACACCTGTCGCGCCGCGTCTCGGGCCGCGGCCATTGGCCCTGCATCTGGGTCTGGCGACGACGACAGTCGCCAGTTCGCTCGCGACCTTACCCATGCAAAAGCCGGGGGGGTTGCCCTGGTCGTCCGAACTCCCCGAGCGGGCCGACGATTTCGTCGACAGGCTGGAAGAATATGGTTCTTCGGAACTTATCCAGGCGCTGGCAATTCATGGAAGTGAAATGGTGCAGGAGATGATCGACGGTATTCGTCAGTATCACCAGCATCCCTACAGGAGGCCACCCCGCTCCCGCCCAATCCTTTGGCAGGCCGGGACGACCTCCCTTATCGACTGCAGCCCCGACGCGCCGCCGGATGCTCCTGTCGCCGTTTTTGTTCCGTCCCTGATCAACCGCTCCTACATCCTTGATCTGATGCCGGACAGAAGCCTGGTAGACTATTTGGCGGAACGGGGTATCCACCCTCTATTGCTTGACTGGGATGCGCCGGGAGAGACGGAAAAGGATTTTTATCTTTCCGATTATATACTGGACCGGATTTGCCCGGCCCTCGATTTTACAGCTGACATGTTTCCGGGCGCCCCGCTGCATCTCGCCGGTTACTGCATGGGCGGAACCCTCGCTGCCGCGGCAGCGCAAAGGCGGCAGGATAGGTTAAAAAGCTTTATCGCCTTGGCGGCGCCCTGGGATTTTCATGCGGATCTCGGCGGTCAGGCGAAAATTCTGCTGGGTCAGCGGGAGGTATGGTCGAATATCCTGACCGGGTTTGGTGAGCTTCCGGTTGATCTGCTGCAGACCCTTTTCACCAGCCTTGATCCGAATCTCGGGCTCCGCAAGTTCAGTAAATTTTCGAAAATGGATATGGCGTCTGAACGGGCGACTGAGTTTGTTGCTCTCGAAGACTGGCTGAACGATGGATTTCCGCTGGTCAAAGGAGTGGCTGCAGAATGCTTCGATAAATGGTATGGTCAGAATGAGCCAAACCTAAATCGTTGGCAGGTTGGCGGGCAGATCGTGCGCCCCCAGGAAATAAAGGTTCCGTCGCTTATTGCTGTTCCAAAAACCGATAAGATCGTCCCGCGCCCGTCGGCCCTTGCTTTGGCGTCGGCTCTGCCCGAGGCGAAGGTAATAACGCCGCCCTCGGGGCATATCGGTATGGTCACCAGCCGTCAGGCGAGGGATGGCTTATGGCGGGAATTGGGAGGCTGGATATTGGGGGCGTAAATTTTACCAACGCAATTGCAAAAAAGGGGTTGCGATAGCGGATAACTAACGTTATTTCGTATGTAGACATTTTATAGACTTAAAATTTCTCATGCGATGTAATTTTTGAACTATAATTACTCAAATCGGGAAATAGGAGAGTTTGAACATGGACGTTGTCATCACCAGTGCAGTGCGCACACCTGTTGGTTCATTCAATGGCGCGTTGTCGTCGCTGACGGCGCATCAGCTTGGCGAAGTTGTCATTAAAGAGTCGCTCAAGCGGGCCAAAACGGACGCGTCTGAAGTCTCCGAGGTTATTCTTGGCCAGATTTTAAGCGCCGGCGAAGGACAGAACCCGGCCCGTCAGGCCTCGGTCAATGCCGGTGTTCCATATGAAGTGCCAGCATGGGGCGTCAATCAGCTTTGCGGATCGGGCTTGCGCGCCGTCGCCCTCGGATATCAGGCAATTCTCAATGGTGATTCGCAAATTGTCGTGGCGGGCGGTCAGGAAAGTATGAGCAGGGCGCCGCACTGCGCGTATTTGCGCGAAGGCCAGAAAATGGGCGCGCTCGAATTTACCGATACGATGCTGAAAGATGGCCTGATTGATGCTTTTCATGGCTACCACATGGGGAATACCGCGGAGAATGTCGCCGCCCAATGGCAGATCACCCGCGCGACACAGGATGAGTTCGCCGCCGAGTCGCAGCGAAAAGCATCCGAAGCGCAGGCCTCCGGCCGTTTCAAGGATGAAATTGTACCGGTCACTATTTCGACACGCAAAGGCGACGTTGTTGTCGATCAGGACGAATATATCCGCGGCGGAACCACTGTTGAAAAGCTAGCTGGTCTCCGGTCCGCCTTTATGAAGGACGGAACGGTGACGGCGGGCAATGCCTCGGGCATTAACGACGGCGCCGCGGCTGTTGTTCTCATGACGGCCGACATGGCCGAATCCAAGGGACTGAAGCCGCTCGCGAGGATTGTCTCTTGGGCGCAGAGCGGTGTTGATCCCGCGATTATGGGAACAGGCCCCATTCCGGCAAGCCGGGCGGCTCTCGCCAAGGCCGGATGGTCAGCGGAAGACCTTGATCTTGTCGAAGCGAATGAAGCCTTTGCCGCGCAGGCCTGCGCCGTCAACAAGGATCTCGGGTGGGACACAAGCAAGGTCAACGTCAATGGCGGCGCGATTGCCATCGGTCATCCCATTGGCGCGTCGGGAGCGCGCGTGCTGGTCACTTTACTGCATGAAATGCAGAAGCGGGACGTGCATAAGGGACTTGCAACATTATGCATTGGCGGTGGAATGGGTATCGCCATGTGCGTCGAAAGATAGGATTTATCTAGTCTAACAGGGAGCAGATTATGTCAAGAGTAGCAATTGTAACGGGTGGCACAAGGGGGATCGGTGAGGCGATTTCCATCATGTTGCATGGAAAAGGCTATAAGGTCGCCGCAAACTATGGTGGGAACGATGCGCGGGCAAAGGAATTTACTGATCGCACGGGAATCCCTTCCTATAAATGGGACGTCTCTGACTATGACGCCTGCGCCGAGGGGGTTGCCAAGGTTAAAGCGGATTTGGGTCCGATCGAAATCGTTGTCAATAATGCCGGCATTACCCGCGACGGCACTCTGCACCGGATGAGCCAGGATAACTGGCAGAAGGTGATCGATACCAATCTGGGTTCTTGCTTCAATATGTGCCGTCTAACCATTGACGACATGCGTGCCGCCAGGTTTGGCCGCGTCATCAATATTGGCTCCATCAACGGTCAGGCCGGTCAATATGGCCAGGTGAATTACGCAGCCGCCAAATCCGGTATCCACGGCTTTACCAAGGCCATGGCCCAGGAAGGCGCGGCACAGGGGATCACGGTCAACGCCATCGCACCGGGCTATATCGACACCGACATGGTGGCGGCGGTGCCGGAAAATGTGTTGGCGAAAATCGTTGCCGGTATCCCGGTCGGACGGCTCGGCAAAGCCACCGAGATCGCGCGCGCGGTTTGTTTTCTTGCGGCCGACGACGCGGGCTTCATCACCGGATCGACGATGTCCATCAACGGCGGTCAGCACATGTACTGACCGGCCAATCGCTTGACGCGATGAACGGAATAAAGGCATGATGCCGTCCTTCAGGCTCATGCCTTTTATTTGTTTAAAAGGGTTCCCGCTATTTCCAGATTGACGCATCGAACCGGAAAATCGCTTGCCACTCTATGCGGGCTCGGTGCCATCTTGCTCTGGGCCCTGCTGGCGCTATTCACGGCGGGCACAGCGCAGGTCCCGCCTTTTCAATTGACAACGCTCACCTTCTTTATTGCGTTCTGTGGCGTCGTCATCAAATGGGTGGTCTACAGGCAGGGTATTCGGGCGCTCATCCAATTTCCGATCCCTTTGTGGTTTCTTGGCGTCGGTGGCCTGTTCGGGTATCATTTCTTTTATTTCATGGCGCTCAAAAATGCGCCGGCCGCTGAGGCCAGCCTGATCGCTTATCTCTGGCCGCTGCTGATCATCCTCTTTTCGACCCTGTTGCCGGGGGAGCGCTTTCACTGGTTTCACCTGGCGGGAGGATTGTTGAGTTTGGCGGGCGCGGGTCTGTTGATCAGCAAGGGGGCGGGGTTGGAGATACGGCCTGAATATGCCAAAGGCTATGCGGCGGCTCTTTGCTGTGCCTTTATATGGTCCACCTATTCGGTGCTCAGCCGGAGATATTCGGGTGTATCCTCCGACGTGATCGGCCTTTTCTGCGGAATCACAGCGGTTTTGGCCCTTATTTGCCATTTGCTTTTTGAGCAGACCGTCTGGCCGCAATCGGGCTTACAATGGCTTGCTGTTCTGGCATTGGGTCTAGGCCCTGTCGGCGCAGCCTTTTTCCTCTGGGACCGGGGCATGAAGCAGGGCGATATCCAAACCCTTGGCGTGCTTTCCTACCTCTCACCCCTGCTGTCCACGCTCATTTTGCTTGCCTTGGGCGTCGCCAGCTTTTCCTGGTCACTGGTTCTGGGTTGCCTTTTCATAACCGCCGGCGCGGTCATCGGATCATTTCACATATTCAGAAACCTGATCAAATCCGCAGCCTAAATCAGGATTTTCCGGGGAACCAGTCCCTTGGCGCCATCTCAAAACCCTCAAACTGAAAGCCCGGTGCGACGGTGCATCCGACTAGCGTCCAGTCGCCGAGCGACCGTGCCGACTGCCATTGGTCTCTTGGGATAATTACCTGCGGGCGTTCTCCGGCCGCAAGATTGATACCTAATATTATGTCCCTTTTAACAAGGCCGTCTTCAGACAGGGAAAGCGCCAGCGGAGCGCCTGCATAAAAATGCCAGATTTCTACGGCATCAACGCGGTGCCAGTGGGAATAGTCACCCTTTTCCAGAAGGTAATAGATCGCCGTGGAGACTGCCCTTGCATCCTCCTTCAGGATATGATCATCACGGAAGGTCTCGACATAATAGCCACCCTCCGGATGTGGTTTCATCTGGAGCTGTGCGATGATTTTTTCTGCCGCCATAACGTCACCCATGCCTAGAAATTATCCTTGCGACGGCGGGTTTCAGCGAAGACCTCGACCGGGTCCGCACCGGTTAGCTCCAGTTCCGCCTGCAATCCCGGATCATCCGCCCGCATGAAGGGGTTGGTCGCCTTCTCCTCACCCAAGGTGGAGGGAACCGTTGGCAGATGTTTTTCGCGGAGTTTGCGGATTTGTGCGAACCGCGATTGCAAGGCCTTGTTCTCCGGATCGACGCTTACGGCAAAACGGGCGTTGGCCTCGGTATATTCATGGGCGCAATATACTTTCGTCCGGTCGGGGAGTTTCCGGAATTTACCGAGGCTGTTCCACATTTGCGCGGGTGTTCCTTCAAACAGCCGCCCACAGCCCAGGGCAAAAAGCGTATCACCGCAAAAAAGGGCGTCCGACTCCTCGAACCAATAGGCAATATGTCCTACCGTATGGCCGGGGACTTCGAAAACCTGCGCCTTCTGACGTCCAAACTCAAAGATGTCGCCGTCTTCGACACCGATATCCATACCAGGAATGCGTGCTGCATCTTTCTTCGCGCCGACGATCGTGCAGCCGGTTTTCTCTTTCAGTTCAAGATTGGCGCCGGTGTGGTCCATATGATGATGGGTGTTGATGATATGGGTGAGTTTCCAGCCAAGTTCATCGAGTTTATCGAGAACGGGTCCGGCGACGGCGGGATCGACAATTCCGACGAGACCACTGTCAGGATCTTTAAAAAGATAGAGGTAGTTGTCATTTAAAACAGGGATTTGGTGGATTTCCAGTTTACTCATGATTTACCGTTCCGGCTTTTGCATTTGTTAACGTCCAATATCGCATTTTATGGCAGTATAGCATCATGATCAGGCCCGATGTCATAGATTTGAGAAATTTCTACCACAGCTCTCTTGGCCAGGTGGTCCGGCGCATTATCAGCCGGAAAATCCGCCTTATGTGGCCGGACTTGAAAAATTTCCGGGTTCTCGGCATTGGATATGCCACTCCGTATCTCAATGGTTTTCGCGCCGAGGCGGAACGCGTCATTTCCTTCATGCCCCTCCAGCAGGGCGTTATTCAATGGCCACGCGAGGGCGGCAGTCTGGTGAGCCTTGTGGATGAGCGGACATTGCCGCTTCCTGATTCGTCCATAGACCGGGTAATCTGGGTGCATGGCCTGGAAAATACAACCGACACAGATCCGATTTTACAGGAGATCTGGCGGGTTTTGACATCGACGGGGAAACTTCTTGTGGTCGTGCCGAGCCGCCGCGGTCTCTGGGCGAGAACGGAAAACACGCCCTTCGGTTATGGCCATCCCTATAGCGATAAGCAGCTCAATAGGTTGCTGCGGGACAACAGTTTTACGCCCGGTGATCGTCAGGGCGCGCTTTATCTGCCACCGAGTAAATGGCGGCTCAATTTACGGCTGGCGCAGACCTGGGAAAATATCGGTGAGAAATGGTGGGGCCATTTCAGCGGCGTCCGGCTGATGGAGGCGGAAAAACAGGTTTATGCCCTGACGGCGCTGCCAGAACGCAAAGCCCGGCAACGGCCGGTTATCCTGCCGGCGGCGCGGCCGGTGGTCGCTGGTCGCCAGGCTCGCACTTCAAGGAAGCAACCCTAGGGTTTCTTGGACAGCATGAAAATACAATCGGCGCCGAACAGATTGGCGAAACTGCCGTAGTTTGTTCGGGTCATTACTTTTCCGGAGGCGCCGACTATCACCGACTGTTCAATCTTCACATCCATTTTCTGGCAAAGGGCGGTAAAATCCTTCAAGGTGCAAAAATGGATATTGGGCGTTTCATACCAGGGAACATCGAGTGAATTAGTCATCGGCATACGGCCCTTGAGCGCCAGATAGCTCCGGCAGCGCCAATTGGCGAAGTTGGGAAAGGAGACAATGGCGCGCCGTCCGATCCGGAGAAGTTGTTCCAGCACCACATGCGGCTGATGCGTGGTCTGTAACGTCTTGCTCAAGATTGCATAATCGAAGCTGTCGTCCGGATAATAGAATAGATCCGTATCCGCATTTCCCTGAACCACCGAGAGGCCGTTGGCGACGCAGATATTAACCCCATGCTGGCTTAATTCCAGCCCGCGTCCATCGACATTCTTGGTTTCGGCCAGATGCGCAAGCAGTTGCCCATCATCGCAGCCGACGTCAAGCACGCGGCTGCCGGGCTCAATCATCTCGGCAATAAGCTGCCAGTCGACGCGGATGTCGCGCATGGGAACAAATTTCGGCGGTTCGTTCATGCCGTCAGGCCCCGGCTTCTTGCACTGGAGTCGAGGAAGCCCTGTATGGTCTTGAACATTTCCGGCGTATCCAGCAGAAAGGCGTCATGACCCTTGTCGGTTTCCACTTCGACGAAGCTCACGTTGGCCGCGGCCGCAATCAGCGCATGCACAATTTCCTTGTTCTCCGATGTCGGGAACAGCCAGTCGCTTGAAAAAGATACGACGCAGAAGCGGGTTTTCGTGCCTTCAAAGGCTCTCGCGAGTGATCCGTTATGATCTTCTACCAGATCGAAATAATCCATGGCGCGGGTAATATAGAGATAGGAATTGGCGTCGAACCGGTCAACGAAATTGATCCCCTGATAGCGGAGGTAGCTTTCGACCTGGAAATCTGCGTCAAATCCATAGGTGAAATTTTCACGGTCCTGAAGGTTTCGCCCGAATTTACGATGAAGAGCGGCTTCCGACAAATAGGTCACATGCGCGGCCATTCGCGCGACCGCAAGACCGGCGGTCGGCTTTGTGTCGCTGGCGTAATAATCGCCGCTCTGCCAGTTGGGGTCGGCCATCACCGCCTGCCTGCCCACTTCATGGAAGGCAATATTCTGCGCGGAATGGCGCGCGGCACAGGCGATCGGAATGGCGCTGAAGACGCGCTCCGGATAGGCGCTTGCCCATTGCAGGGCCTGCATGCCGCCCATGGAGCCGCCGATAACACTGAACCAGCTTTCAATTTCCAGATAATCCTGCAAGAGTGCCTGAGCCCGCACCATGTCGCCGATGGTGATAATCGGAAAACTGAGCCCGTAGGGCTTTCCCGTTTTTGGATCGATATCCCGCGGACCCGTGGTGCCCATGCAGCCGCCAAGGACGTTGCTGCAGACGATAAAATATTTATCTGTATCGAGAACCTTTCCCGGTCCGATCATCAAATCCCACCAGCCATCCTTGCCGGTTACAGGCTGACGGCTCGCAGCAAACTGGTCTCCGGTCAGTGCGTGGCAGATCAGAATCGCGTTCGATTTGTCGTTATTGAGCTTACCGTAGGTGCAATAGGCCATATTGATGGCCTCAAGCGTCGTCCCACAATCAAGTGGCAACGGAGTGTCACGCCCCAGGATTACGGAGTGGGTACCTGTATGTGGTGGACTTATCGACACGTCTGCAACTCTTTTGGCTTCATTGGAACAGAAAAATCTTTGTTTTGACTGACTTTGCTGTTAGCTAGTGCGGCGGAGTAAGATATGTCAATATATTCTTTGCCAAAGAGCGGGCTTTATGGTCCAATTTCGACAAAAATGGGCTGTTTATTCAGGTAACTAAAGTGACAACAACAAATACGAAACTGGACGCGCTGCGGGCTGAAATCGACCGGTTGGATGCGGAGCTTTTATCTGTACTGGAAAAACGGGTCGCCATCGTTGAGGATATCGCTGCGGCCAAGAAAGATGACGGCAAGGCCCTTGCGTTTCGTCCCGGCCGTGAAGCTTCGATCCTTCGGAATATTCTCAAGCGCCATTCAAGCAAGCTGCCCGACACCGTTATCGCCGCCATCTGGCGCGAACTGATTTCTGCCGTTGGCGGGATGCAGCGGCCCTATACGGTTTCTATTACGGCGCCGGATAAATCTGTCGGCTATTGGGATTTGGCGCGCTTTCACTTCGGCTCGGCAACACCGATGAAGTTGCACCAGCTGCCGACGGTTGTGCTGCGCGAAGTATCGGAAAATCCGGCGACCTTGGGAGTGTTACCCTGGCTTAGCCGCGAGCGCGATACCTGGTGGGAGCATTTGGCGCAAGGGGGAGACAATATTCCGAAAATCCTTGCCGCGCTGCCGTTTCTTGACAATCCGTCCGGTGAATTTGAAGATCTGAACTCCCTCGTTATTGGTCAGGCGGAACCGGAACCGTCAGGTGACGATGTCACATTGATGGTTGTGGTCACAAGGAATGAGCTTAGCCGGGCAAGGTTGAATGAACAGCTTGGTAAAGCCGGACTCAAGGGCTTCTGTTCTGATTCACGTTCCCCACACGCGGAAGATAGCGACTGGCTCCATCTGATCGAAATGCCGGAATTTGTTGCCAAGACGGATCCTCGCCTCGTTGAACTTGGTAAAGTCGTTGGCGACGGGTTCATCAAGATTGTTATTCTCGGCGCCTACGCCGTCCCGATGAGTTAGCTTTTCGGCCCTTCAATTTGAGAGTTATTCCCATGTCCACACCGGTCCCGCAACCTGGCATCATGAATATTACACCCTATATCGGCGGCAAGTCCAAGGCGGATGGCAAGCAACCGGTTGCCAAGCTGTCCTCGAATGAATCTCCCTTTGGGCCTAGCCCGAAAGCGGTCGCGGCGGTGGAGGCAATGGCGAAGGATCTGCATCGATATCCGGATGGTGGTGCAGCGGCGCTCACGGCTGCAATCGCTGACATACATGACCTGGACGCATCGAAAATTGTCTGTGGAAACGGGTCGGACGAACTTATCACGCTGCTCAATTCGGCCTATGTCGGCGTCGGCGACGAAGTCCTGTTCACCGAGCACGGCTTCCTGATGTATGCGATTTCTGCCTCCGCAATGGGTGCGACACCAATCAAGGCGGCGGAAGTGGGCCGCACGGCTGATGTCGGCAATCTGCTCAAAGCGGTGACTTCAAGAACCAAAATCGTCTTCCTCGCCAACCCCAACAACCCGACAGGAACCTATATTTCTCATGGGGAGGTTGAACGGTTGAGGGTGGGCCTTCGCGACGACATCCTGCTGGTCCTCGATGCGGCTTACGCGGAATATGTCAGCCGCGACGATTACCGTCCCGGCGTCGAGCTGGTCAATGCCCATGATAATGTCGTCATGACACGAACCTTTTCAAAAATTTATGGTCTCGCCGCATTGCGCCTCGGATGGGCCTATTGTCCAGCGGCCATTGCCGATGTCCTGCACCGGGTGCGCGGGCCGTTTAACGTCAATGCAGTCGCCCAGGCCGCAGGTGTTGAGGCGGTCAGGGATCAGGCGCATATTGAAAGGGCGCGCCTCCATAATGACAAATGGCTGCCGATTCTTACTCAAAGTTTCCGTGGAATGGGTCTCGGTATCACACCGAGCGTTGGCAATTTTCTGCTGATCGATTTTGAGGGGAGCGGAAAAACGGCGGCGGATGCGGAAAAATATTTGTCCGAACGGGGATTGCTGCTTCGGGCGGTCGGTGGGTATGGCCTGCCGAACTGCCTGCGCATGACCATCGGGCTCGAAGAAGAAAACCATGCAGTGATAGAAGCATTGCGGGCTTTTCTGGGGAAATGAAATGTCTGAAGTAAAATTCAAGCGGCTAGCCCTGATCGGGATTGGCCTGATTGGATCGTCAATTGCGCGATCCGCACGGCTACATAATCTGGCCGATGAAATCGTCTGTGCGGCGCGCACGGCGGATACACGCCGCGTGGCGCTGGAGCTTGGAATTGTTGATACCGCCTATGAAAACCCTCTGGATGCCGTGAAAGGCTCGGACCTCGTGATATTCTGTACCCCGGTTGGTACATACGAAACTCTGGCGAAATTGGTTGCGCCTGCGCTGGAAAAAGGGGCGATCGTCACCGATGTCGGTTCTGTTAAAAACGCTGTCGTCAAGGCGATTGGGCCGCATCTGCCGGATCATGTTGACTTCATTCCGGGGCATCCGGTTGCGGGTACAGAGAAATCCGGACCAGCTGCAGGCTTTGCCGAGCTTTTCATCGGTCGCTGGTGCATCTTGACGCCGACGGGGCAGGCCAGCGAGGATTCGATCAAAAAGCTGTCCGTCTTCTGGACGGCGATGGGCAGCAAGGTTGAAGCCATGGATCCGGAGCATCATGATCTGGTACTGGCTATTACCTCCCATATCCCGCATCTGATCGCCTATAATATTGTTGGCACGGCGGATGATCTGGAAGATGTCACGCAGTCCGAGGTGATCAAATATTCCGCGGGAGGCTTTCGCGACTTTACCCGCATCGCGGCGTCCGATCCGACCATGTGGCGGGACGTGTTTTTGCATAACAAGGACGCAGTGCTGGAGATGCTGGGGCGGTTTACAGAGGATTTGACGGCGCTGCAACGGGCGATCCGGCGCGACGACGGCGAGACGTTATTTGAAATTTTCTCCCGAACCCGGGCGATTCGCCGGCAGATTATCGACGCCGGGCAGGAAACGCCGGAGCCCGACTTCGGGCGGGTGCATGCGGCAGAGGACCTCGACCACAAGGCGTGATTGGCGGGCGTTACTCCTTAAAGAGCGAATTGAGGCGCATCAGAAATATCGGGCCAAGGTAGACGCCGCCCGCATGCGCCGTTAAGGGAAGCGCGATATAGCGGCCGCCATCCTCACCGTCCTTCGCCAGCAAATTCAATCCAAATCCGATGGTGCGAGCCGCGTCAGTATCGACTTTCCCTGTCGACACGAGAGCCTCCAGTATTTTTCCATACCCGGAGATACGGGTGTCAAGCTTGCCGAGAGGACGCATATGGTCATCCAGCGTAAGAGCGCCGTCGCCCTTCAGGGCGCCATGGCCCCAATTTGCATCAAGAGCCTGTATCTCTAAAAAGCCGCCAGAATTCCGCCAAAGGTCAAGTGTTTCCGCCGAAGGCAGTTTCTCGATTGTCCCGTGCAGCACGGATGAAAGAGCGAGTTCATCGATTTTCTGGCCGAGAGGGAAATCTTCCAGGCCTTCAATCGTCATATTACTAACCTTTAGCGCGATTTGCTGACCATCCGCATTCTGCTCGGCAGCTTGCGCGCCCTCTTCCTGGAGGGGTGCCGGGCGGCCGTGAAGCTGGAGGCGGTCCGCGCTCACCGGTGGCCGCCAGGAAGGCACGGCCTGAAGCCCCTTAATGTCAATGGCCAGAGTTTGCATGCGGCCCTGAAGATTGAAGGTAGCGCTGCCGCGGGCGGAAGTTGCCGCAAAATCAAGGCTCATCGGCTCTTCATGGTCGAGCCAGTCCGCACGTCCCGCGCCTTCGACACCGAAGATAACGTGATTGATCTGCCATGGCTGAACGACGGCCCAGAAGTGGGCAACCTCGATTTTCGGCTTTTGGTGATGCGCGGGGTTGGAAATCGACAGATTTTCCGTGGTCACCTTGACGCGGTAGGGAAAATCGGAGACGACAAGTGGTCCGTGCTCAATGGAATAGCCTTCGGCAATCCGTTGTTGCAGCCAGTTGTCGGCGACCGCCAAAAGCGTATCGGCGACATGATGCCACGACAGGACATAGCCGCCAGCAAGGACGACAAGGGCAGTAATCCCCGTGAAAAGAATGCGCATTTTAGTGTCTTAAGCTCATCGCTTGTGGAAATGTCCTGCACTCTATATAGAAAGGGCAGCAACTGTCACTGAAATTTCCGAGTCCGGGCAGATCGATTAAATGAGCGACACTCCCTCTCCTTTGCCGCAAACGCCGTATTTAAAGGTGATGCCGGTTGTGTTCGTGTTCCTCTGGAGCACAGGCTTTATTGGCGCCAAGCTGGGGCTCCCTTATATCGAGCCCTTGCGGTTTTTGGCGACCCGCTTCCTTATCTGCGTCGTCCTCATGATCCCGGTCGTGCTGTTCACCCGCACCTATTGGCCGAGGCGGTGGCAGGATTATGGCCATATTTCAGTGAGCGGCCTGTTCATGCATGGTGGCTATCTGGGCTTCGTTTTTATGTCCATCAATAATGGGACGCCCGCCGGGATCTCTTCGCTTATCGTTGGTATCCAGCCGTTGATCGTTGCGGCGCTGGCGGGCGTTTTGCTGAAGGAAACGGTCTCCCTGCGGCAATGGTCGGGATTGCTGCTCGGGCTCGCCGGGGTGTTTCTGGTGGTCTATGACAAACTCTCGATTGGCGAGGGGACGAGTTTTGGCATGGGACTGTCCTTTATCGCCCTTTTCAGCATTTCGATTGGTACGCTGTATCAGAAAAAATACTGCGTTAACATGAACCTTAAAAGCGGCAACCTGATCCAGTTTGCGGTCGCCGGCGTGTATTTTTACCTGATGTCCTTTTTGTTCGAAGAGGGGACAATCGTCTGGTCGGGGCAGCTAATCTTTGCGCTTGGCTGGCTGGTGATTGTCTTATCCCTCGGCGCCGTGACGCTTCTCTATATCCTGCTTCGGAACGGCGCGGCCGCAAATGTCTCAAGCCTGTTCTATCTGACCCCTCCCTGCACCGCGATTGTCGCCTGGTTTCTGTTCAAGGAGGAGCTGGGAATAATGTCGCTGTTCGGTATGGCAGTTGCCGTCGTTGGCGTGGCGCTCGTCAATTATAAAGGGGCGAAAGCGAAAACAGCATGACGCGAAAATATGATTTGGTGCTGGGGCCCGACCTTCCCCCTGTTGACTACCCACTGCCGGAACTTCCCGAAAATGAGGATCTCTGGATCTTCGGTTATGGCTCGCTGATGTGGCGGCCGGGATTCGAGCATCTTGGGATCGAGGATGCGCAGCTTTTCGGCTATCACCGGGCCTTTTGCGTGACCTCCATCGTGCATCGGGGAACGAGGGACAATCCGGGGCTGGTTCTCGGCCTCGATCGCGGAGGCTCTTGCCGGGGGAAGGGTATTCTTTGCCCAGCCGCCATTCGCGAGCCGGTGATCGACTATCTCTACCGCCGTGAAATGGTGACCAGCGTCTACCAGCCGCGTATGGTCCGCTTCAAGCTCGTGAAAACGGGCGCCATGGCGTCAGCACTGACTTTCGTCGCTGATCCGTCTCATGTGCAATATTGCGGCAAGCCGACCTTGGAGGAGGCGGCGCGGATCATTGCCCGTGCGCATGGCCGGGGCGGTCCCAACGTGGATTATCTAAAAAGTACGCTCGAGCATCTCGATGAATTCGGCATAAATGACGGACCGCTTCACCGTATCATGAGCCTGATCGAAAGCGGGATTTAGGTCGGCTGACGCCACTATTTGGCGAAGAGCTGATCCAGATTCTTGAATGCCTTCAATTCGACGGCATTGCCAGCCGGATCGTTGAAGAACATTGTTGCCTGCTCGCCGGGCTCTCCCTTAAAGCGGACATACGGCTTGATGACAAATTCGACGCCAGCACCGGTAAGACGATCGGCCGTTTCCTGCCATTCCTCCATCGCCATCACCAGTCCGAAATGCCGACAGGGGACGCCATGGCCGTCGACTGTACTGGTCTTGGCCGCACCGGTTTCTTCTGGGGCAAGATGCGCAACGATTTGATGACCGTGGAAATCGAAATCGACCCATTCAGCCGAGCTGCGACCCTCTCCGCATCCGAGGAGGCCCTTGTAGAAACCGCGCGCGGCCTCAAGATCGTCGACGGGAAAAGCGAGATGAAAGGGGCGTATCGTTTTTTCCGTCATTTGCGTCTCCATTTGAGAATTGCGGTAAAGTAATAGCCGGTTTAGGCGGGAATTAGGCCATCAGCTGCATTTGGAATAACCGCAGGTCGTGCAGGTATCGCAGCCCTCGATCCTGAGCAACCCGGCCTCGCCGCATTGCGGACATTGGCGCAGCAGACCTTCCCTTGGCTTGCTTTCCCCGGCCATCATGACTTTTTTGCTTGCCTCATCCTTTTCCGCAGCGGGTGGCGGCAGGAATCCGATCTGGATCATGTGGGTCTCGATCACTTCGCCGATCGCCGCAAGGAGAGAGGGGACATATTTCCCTTTTACCCAGGCGCCGCCGCGCGGATCGAAAACGGCTTTGAGCTCTCCCACCACGAAGCTGACGTCGCCGCCACGGCGGAAAACGGCGGAAATCATGCGGGTCAACGCCACCGTCCAGGCGAAATGTTCCACATTCTTGGAGTTGATGAAAATCTCGAAAGGCCGCCGTCGGCCGTCCTGAATGATGTCATTGAGTGTTATATATATGGCGTGATTGCTCTCTGGCCAGCGGAGTTTGTAGGTTTGCCCGGGCAGCGTCCCCGGCCGGTCCAGCGGTTTTGTCATATAGACAATGCCGCCCGCCTCGAAGCTGTCCGAGGGCTTGCTGAACGGAACATCGAGCGGCAATGCCGCCTGATCGCCCCCCCCGGATTTAGGCCTCACCTCGAGAACCGCGCCCGTCACGTCATTGGGCCGATAGGTCGTGCAACCCTTGCAGCCCTGATCATAGGCCTGAAG
>JAIOYL010000216.1 GCA_021741195.1 Sneathiella sp.
TCCGGCTCTGCTTGGATTAACTCTTCGGGAGCGGGGTAACCTTCGGCAACAGCGATAATAAAAAGCCTTGGCCTAGACTGCGGTACAAAATTTACAGCGTCGATCACCAGCGCGCCAAAGCGATAACCGGCTTTTGCAATCGCTTCGCTGATGGCGATAAAATCTTGCCCACCATGCGAAGTCAGTGCTCCGCATACGTTCTCTAGGACAATCATCGGCGGCGCACGATCTTCATCTGCAAGAGCCGACATCAGTTTCCAGAAAGGCCAGAACGTCCCCGACCGTGCGCCTCGCAACCCTGCGCCAGCACCCGCTAGCGATAAGTCTTGGCATGGGAACGACGCCCATGCCAAATCGGCAGCACCGGGTAGGTCCGAAGGCTTCAATTCACTTACGTCTTCCAGAACCAAATCTGATTCGCCCCAATTGCGTGCGTAGCTGGTTCCTTTTTTTGAATCAATATCGTTTGCAAGTAAGCATGACCAATCCGAACCGAGTCCTGCGCGGGCCATTCCTCCACCGGCAAAAAACTCATAGAATTGGCCCATCGGTTACCTCCCGTAAACATAGAAAGTAGGTGTTAATCTACTCACATTTTAGTAGGATTGTTTTCGCAATCCAGTTGCCAAGCAATTCAAAGCTTACTTGAAAAGTGTTATTTGACGCAATGTATATCCTTCTGGTTGTTGAATACAAGGGCGAGCATTTGAAGGAAAAGGATGCTCATAAAGACGTGATTGGGCAGCTTTGGGAACGTGAAATGAAGGGCAAGGGCCTGTATCTCATGGCCGTAAAAAAGGACGATCGGGGAAGGCCGGTGCGTGAGCAGTTGCAGGCCAAAATAGCGGGTTAGTCTTTTGTGGCTCAATTTGATCCGCAAATTATAAAAGATATTTCGCCATGACAAAGGGACGCCGGGACAAGCTGGATCAGGAAGAATATGACGCGGTTTATGACCGGGGGCGTCAGCGATGGCATCGTAATGCGGTTCGCCGCCTAAAGAGCCAGATTAATCGCCGCGTGCGCCACCTCCTGAAGCGGCAGGATCGGACAGATACCGGATTTGATTAAGGGAGAATACGGCAAAACTGGAATGCAAAAAGCGGCAAACAAAGTTTGGCGGCTTCCGGTGAGGGTTGCGCGGCTGGTTCCCTAAACCCTAATTGGTAATAAACACATACCGCCTTTCCGCCTTTTCCAGTTTCGAATAAAAGTAGTCCGTATCCCGGCACAGGCTTTCATGCACCAGCTTTTGAACAGTCTCGGGAAAGTTTTCCGGGGAGGCGGCCTGCCGGTCCTCTATTATGGCCGCATATGAGGCGGAGAGGCCCGTTATTTGCCGCCCCAGCATCTCGGCATGTTCATGCCGGATGATCTCTTTCACGGCGCTTGGAGAGGCGTTGCAAGCGATTTCAAAGAGGTCGGATTGCAATTCCTGCCGGACCCGGCTCCACAACGGATCAACAGACCAACGGGCGCGGTTGGTATCGCTTGACGGAATGCAGTAGCGAATGGCGGAGAGTGTTTCCTGCATGAGATCGCCGAGTTTACTGTCAAGATCAATCCAGCTTCGGATATTCCACCTGTCTTTCAAATACTTTTTGCCCGCCCGAAGTTCAACGCGCCAGACTTGCGAAGTCTCCCTGTCTTTCGGATCAAGCGGCGGGAGGCCTTCCGCTTCCATATTGGCGTTCCAGATTTCCCACCATTCGGCTTTTCGCTTGGCGATAACGTCCGCGCGCTTGTCATAGACATTAATCTGCCGCCCCGGCATCTTGCCAATACGCACGCCGGTCACGCCCCCCGAGCGGCCATGTACTTCCATTTCATGATTATCAATCCGGCTGCAACGAGAATGCATGACAAAATGTTCGGGGAAAAGCTGAAAGCCGGGGATCAGAAAATCGAGGCAGTAATCCACCCGGCCAATGCTTTCCGCGCCGTCCGCATAGGGTGCGCCAATCGCTTCCATAAAGGCGAACAGCCGCGCCCGGACGCCGCCCAGCCCATAGAGGGCGAGGGCGAGGGATTTGACCGAAACCCGGATGCCCCATGCATCGCGGGGATTGGGCTTTTTGAAGAACCAGATGGCCCCGTCCGGACCCGTGTCCATCCGATAGGCATAGCCGCCTTGCCCGCCACTTTCGGCGACATGCATCAAAGCGCCGTTATATTCCAGCAACTGCGCCTCATGGGAGGCGGCGGCCTCTTCCTTTACAGCTTCCAAACGCTCCGCCAGCTCTTGCGGAATGTGCGATTGGAAGGCGATATCCAGTCCGTCAAAGCCTTTATGAATCAATTTCATTTTCTATTACTCCTTATTACTTCCGTGTATTTCTGGAGGGGGGTGTTACAAGACCCCCCGTTTACGGATTTGTTCCGTTGGTTTGCATCAATGGTTTTGGGTGCGCTCCGCGCAGGGGAAGCTTTTAGGGGTTTTGAGGGCGGGGCGGGAAAGGGGGAGGGCTTGGCTTGCGCTGCCGCCCCCCCCCCCTTAACCTTCAAGGCTTTGGCAAGCCGGGGCGAGAGAGTTTTAAGCTGCGGAGGCGGAAAAGTCCGCCTCGGAGGTGCTGGAAACGCGGTGAGCGTCCGCCCAGGCAATCAGATCGCGGCGGCGGTAGCGAATTGCCCGCCGCGACGATTTGATAAATGCGGGGCCGCCGCCGCGTACCCGCCAGTTCTGCAAGGCCCGGACGGTATAGCCCAGAAACTTGGCCGCCTCGGTTTCCTTGATCATGCTGTCAAGATACTCGGAATTGTCACTGATTTGTGTCATTCAATTTCACCTTTTATGTTTATCTGCCGCGAAATTGCGGTGAGATGAGTTAAAGGCAAAATCAGCGTAACGTCATCCAAATGCGCTGTCAGAAAACCGGATCAATTTTGTTCCGGTTTTCTGTGAGTATTGATTGTTGCAATAACGGTTCGCATGGCGGTCATGATTTCAGCGTCGGTAAAATCGCTTACTGGCATTAGGAAATCCTTCACGAAATCAAAGGCCGGGGTCATGGCGGCCCCTTGATGATAATCGAGGGTGAAGGGCCGCCCCAGACTGCCCTCCCAGACATGCCAAAGATAGTCGATGCATTTTTCCAGCCCGACATTGCCGGGCCGCCCCCTCGGCAGTTTCGCGCGTTCCAGCTTCTTTTGTAGCGAGGTTCTGAATAATGAAACGGACGTTTCAAGAAACTCTCGCTCATGCCGCATAAGGGAAAGGGGATTGTTTGTCGTGATCTTGGCCCGCCGGTCATATAGTTTCATTATATCGTCGAGGAAAATATGGCCGCCGATACTTTCTATGTTTTGTATCGACGCTTCCAAGCGGGTGAGCTGATCAAGTGCTTTCTTGATATGGTATTTTTCCTGCCGGTTCCGTTCTTCTTCGCTTTGCCTTACAGGATACTGTTCCAATGCTATCAAAGCTCGCCCGAAAAGATGCCGGATTTGTGCATCCTTCGTATCGACTTTGTACGTATCGCCAAACTCTTTGAGACGATCCGCAGGGTAATTGCTGATAAGGAATTCTTGAAATTTGGACATGGAGGACTTTGCGTTCCTTCGTTTCGTATCGGGCTGAGAATGCTTTTGACTGGACCGACGGACTTTCTTACGTAACGATACGTAACCTATCCAATCCATACCATACAAAATAATCCGGGTAATTATACGGCTGGGCCGCCCCTCAACAGCCTCGCCAATTCACTCGATACGCGCTCGGCGGCATTCTGCATGGGATCATCGGCAAGATGGGCATAGCGGGCGGTGGTCTGCACCTGACTGTGGCCGAGCAGCTTGCCGATCATGGGCAGGCTCTCGCCCGTGCCAACGGCGGTTGACGCAAAGGAATGGCGAAGGTCATGGAGACGCACATCTTCCAGATTGGCCGCCTTACGTATCCGCCGCCATGGTTTCTGCATATCGGTGATATGGGAGCCGGGGAGCTTGCCGGTGATGACATAGGGATTATCCTCGATACGTTCTATCTCCGATAACGCCACCAAGGCCGCCGGACCGAGATAGACCCGTTTCGCCCCGGTCTTCGATACCGGCAGGAAAGCGGAACTGCCCTTGATAAATTCCCATTTGAGGGTTTGTATCTCGCCAAGGCGGCAGCCGGTCAGGATCAGCAGGCGAATGCAGTTAATCGCCGATTGTGATTCAATGCCTTCCCTTTCCAGATCAATCAGCGTCTGTCCAAGTCGGGAAAGTTCTTCTCCGCTCAAATACCGCTCGCGTTTTTTCTCCTCAT
This sequence comes from Sneathiella sp., assembly GCA_021741195.1. GTDB lineage: Bacteria > Pseudomonadota > Alphaproteobacteria > Sneathiellales > Sneathiellaceae > Sneathiella. The sequence continues at coordinate 4,250 of JAIOYL010000216.1, forward strand.
ATTTCTTGACATGGCGGCAGGGGTTGGAGTTATCAGGACGGAAGCCCCAGACTTCCGCCTGATTGAACATCACAGAGAGAACGCCCAAGGTCCGGTTCGCCTGATAGGGCTTGTCCCGGTGCTTGTGATGCAGATCGGCGATATCGCTCCGCTGCACGTCCTCTACCTGCACCACACCGAAGGCGGGCTTGATGAACAGGTCCATGCAGCGCCAATATTCCTTTGCCGTGCTTTCCCGGCAATGCGATGGCACATAATCGGACATAAACCGCTCGCAAAGTTCCATCACCAGAGCCGCCCCGCGCTTGCGCTTGGCTTCCTCGGCAGGGTTTGACCCATGCGCGACGCCCGCAAGCAGCTCACGGGCCTTCTCCCGGGCTTTCTCGGCGGTTACCGTTCCGTATCGGCCCAGCCCCTTGCGCCGGGTGCGTCCGCCGCCGTCCCGATATTGAATGAGGAAAGTTTTGCGTCCCGAAGGTAAAACCCGCAAGCCATAGCCGGGCAGGGTTTCATCCCAGACAAAATAGTCTTTCTCTTTCACCAAAAGGCCGTCAATGCTACGCTTGTTCAGTCTCATATTCGCTTCCATCTTCTAATTTGGAAGCATAATGGAAGCAATTGACAGCGGAAATCAAGATATTTATGAGAAGACAAGAGTAACACTTACATATAATATCATAATTATAACAATGATATATGTGTAATTATGCGGCTATATGTTAATCCGTGATAACCCATATAATCTAACTCATAACCTGAAGGTCGCAGGTTCAAATCCTGCCCCCGCAACCACTTCCGTTATAACTCTCTGGAAATCCATACATAACAATGACTTAGGTGTCAAAAACCAGTCTTTGTTGTCTCGACTGTCATAGGGCGCGGCATCTTGGATGGTCAAGGC
>JAIOYL010000217.1 GCA_021741195.1 Sneathiella sp.
CTTCATCACTTGGCCTGTCCCGACCCCACCGCAATGGGTGATTTCTTCCGCCGCCGCGTCGAGATAGGGACGTATTTTTTCAAATAATTCCGCCGTACCGCCGACCATGATGCTGAGGGTGCCATCAATGGCTGCCTGCCGGGTTCGGGCGACAGGTGCATCGGCGAATTCAATGCCTTTGCCCTGAGCCGATTCGTAGAGGCGGCGGGTGAGCGCGACGGGGCAGGTGCTGAGATCGACGATGATTTGCCCTTCGCGGCCATGTTCCAGAAGGCCTCCCAGGCCTGCAACAATTTTCTCTACTTCCGTGCCGCCCGGCAGTGAGAGAAAAATCAGGTCGGCGGCTGCCGATAGTGCAGCGAAACTGCTTGCAGACGCAGCACCCATGGACACCAGCCTGGCAACAGGATCGGGATTGAGATCCATGACCGTCATCGATCCCAGTCCAGCTCCGGCAATGTTGGCGCAGATCGGCTCTCCCATAACGCCAAGGCCGATAAACCCCATTTTCATTTGTTCAGATGCCATATTTATCTCTCTTTTTATGCTTGAAATCCGCCAAGATACAGGCTTTTGGCCTGCTGGTAGGCGCGGAGGCCCTGAAGGCCTTTTTCCCGGCCAAGACCGCTTTCCTTGTAGCCGCCAAAGGGAGCGGCGATGCTGAGCTGTTTATAGGTATTGATCCAGACAGTTCCAGCCTGAACAGCGCGCCCCACCTGCCATGCCTTGGTGACATCCTTGCTCCAGATCCCGCAGGCAAGGCCGAATACTGTCCCATTGGCGAGATTGATGACGTCATCTGTGTTCGTGAAGGGCAGGGCGCAGAGAACGCTGCCAAAAATCTCCTCCTGACAGACGCGCGAATTATGGGCCAGGCCTTCGATAATCGTCGGCAGGTAATAGGCGCCTTTTTCGTATTCCGCGCCTTCTGGCCGCAAACCGCCAATGCTGATCCGGCCGCCATCTTCGCGCGCGATGGCAACATATTTCTCGATCCGCTCGCGCTGGCTGAAGGAGGCCATGGGGCCGATATGGCTGTCTTTCGCCATCGGGTCGCCTACCTTTATTTTTCGAGCCTCCCCAATCACCAGCTTCATGAATGCATTATAGATGGAGGCTTCGACGAAAAGCCGTGACCCTGCGACACAGGACTGGCCGCCGGAGCCAAAAATCGCTGATGAAACGCCTTTCGCCGCCGCTTCGAGATCGGCATCGGCGAAAACAATATTCGGGGATTTTCCGCCGAGCTCAAAGATACATGGGACAAAGCGGCCAGCGCCCGCTTCCGCGATACGGCGGGCGGTCTCCGTGCCGCCGGTAAAGGAGATCATGCCGATATCAGCGTGTTTGATGATCGCGTTGCCGACATCGGCCCCGCCGGGAAGGACGCTCAGTAATCCCGGCGGCAACCCTGCATCCATAAAGCAGCGGCAAAGCTCGATGGAGACGACGGAAGTCAGTTCGGAAGGTTTCAGGACAACGGCATTTCCGGCAGCGATCGCCGGGGCAATTTTTTGTGCCGCCATGGTCAGTGGGGAGTTCCAGGGCGTGATGGCGGCGACCACACCAAAGGGCTCATGAAGGGTTGCACTCAGGTAATTACCGCGGGCGGGTGCAATTTCCTCGGTCAGGGTTTCGCAAACCGCCGCGAAATAACGGACGATCCCGGCCGCGCTGGCCACCTGTCCGGTTGATTCAGCAAGTGTCTTTCCATTTTCCGTGGTTTGCAGCAGCGCGAGTTTCTCGGTCCGCGCGCGGATCAGGTCGGCCGCCTTATAGAGACAGGTCGCGCGTTCATGAGGCGCTCGCCGCGCCCATCCGCTCAATCGCGCGGCTTCTGCGGCGACCGTGATTGCCTGATCGACCTGGGGTAGTGATGCGGTTTTCAGGTTTCCAAAAAGAGTGCCATTCGCCGGGTTTCGAAGCGGGAAAACAGCACCTTCACCCGTTGTCCAGTCCTTGCCCAGCGGTAGTTTCAAATCGTCTCCAAGCTGGAGAGAAGTCATATCGGCTGTCAATTTCTTTCTCCTCGAGCTGCCCAGGCGGAATCAGTTCTTTTTCTTTTTCGTTGGCTGAGACTATTCAATGACAACTCATATGTAAAATATTATAATAGTTCATATTAATAAAATAATGGTATGAATAGGATGGACATCAAACATTTCCGCGCGTTTGACGCTGTTGCCCGGCATCTGCATTTTACGAGGGCGGCGGAAGAGCAGAACGTCACTCAACCGACCTTGTCGTTGCTGATCCAGCAACTGGAAGCAGAGATCGGCGTGAGGCTGCTGGTGCGCAGTACCCGCCAGGTGGAACTCACTGAAATGGGGGAGGAATTTCTGCCGCTTGCGCGAAATGTCGTCCGGGATCTGGAATCGGCGACAACGCATATGAGGGATCTCGCCAGTCTTAAAAGAGGGAAGGTGTCGATCGCCGCGTTCCCATCCGTTGCCACCAATCAGCTTCCCAGCCTGATCGTCGAATTTCGCAAACAGCATCCCAATATCCGGATACAACTGCATGACGGTGTTTGGGAAACCGTTATTGACAGGGTGCGTGACGGTCAGGCCGATTTCGCGATTGCTTCTTATCCAGAAGAAATCGGCGGATTGAAGTTCCAGCAAATGTACGATGACGAGATTATGCTGATCGTCACCAAAGGCCACCCGCTAAGTAGTCGTTCCTCCGTTAAATGGCATGAGCTCGAAAATGAGGAAATTGTCCTGCTGTCCAAGGATACCGGGGTTCGCCGCAGTATCGACAAGGCGCTTGCGGGATGGGGGATAGAGTTGAACGCCGTGTTTGAACCCGCCCTTATTCAGACAGCGGCGGCGCTTGTTGCAGCGGGGGCGGGTCTTGGCGTTATCCTGTCGTCCTATCTTCCGGTGATCGACACGTCCAACATCGTTCCGGTGAAGGTACAGGAGCCGATCGTTCTCCGGCCCGTGGGAATCATTACGCGTTCTGACCGCACGCTTAACCCGGCGGCGATCGTGCTCAAAAACATGATCGCGGCAAAACTCTCTGCTAAGGCTGTCCCGGTCAGGCGTTCTTGATGGTAAGGCCCGCGTCGACCGGCAGGGCGACCCCGTTAATATAGGATGCGGCGGGCAGGACGAGGCTCAATGTCGCATGGGCAACCTCCTCCGGTTCCCCGTAGCGTCTCAATGGAATACGGCGGCGGGAGAAAATTTCCTTGTGCTCGTCCTTGATCAGCGCCGTGATCCCGGTGTGAATGGCGCCGGGGCAGATGCAATTGACCGTGATGCCGTATTTCGGGAGTTCGACAGCGAGCGAGCGGGTCAGGCCGATCACGCCATGCTTGGCCGATGTATAGGGGGCGATTTCAGGTGTTGCTCCCAGACCTTCGGTCGAGGCGATGTTGACGATGCGGCCCTCTCCCGAGACCTTAAGGTGCGGCAGGGCGGCCCGAACCAGACGCACGTGAGCAGTCAGCAAGACGTCCATATGCCGTTGCCAGTTTTCTTCAAATCCGTCATCCTCGACCGACATATGGTGGGAAAAACCGGCATTGTTGATCAGGATATCAAGACCGCCGAAGGTATCGGCAATCGAGGATACAACCGACTGGATCTGGTCCTTGTCGGCGACGTTGAGCACCCACCCATGGGCAGTGCCACCCGAAGCCCTGATTTCCTCAACAACGCGCTCAACCCCCTCGGCATTAACATCGGTGACGGCGACCTTCGCACCCTCATCCGCGAAAAGATGGGCGGTCGCGCGTCCCATGCCGCTCGCCGCGCCAGTAATTAAAGCGGATTTTCCGGCGATGGACCGGCTTAATCTTGAAAGTCTGGGCATAACATATACTTCCTTTTGTTCTTGTTGGTCGTTTTACAATATCAATCCGCCGTCGACGACGATGGTCTGCCCGATGACATAGCTTGCGAGAGGTGAGACAAGGTATAACACCGCGCCGGCGATATCTTCCGGCGTTCCAAGGCGTCCTTGTGGAATGGTTGCAATTGCCGCGTTCCGTCGTTTGGGGTTCTCAGTAGTGACTTTGGTAAGTTTGGTATCGACCAGTCCCGGTGCGACACCGTTTACGCGGATACCTTGGCCCGCCCAGGCCTGCCCGAGCGTGCGGGTGAGTCCAAGCGCACCGGTCTTCGACGCATTATAGGCGGGATTGCCTTTCGTGGCATGATAACCGGCGGTCGAACTGATGATTACAATCGACCCGCCTGTCTCTGCCAGCATGTCATGGAATTTCATACTACAGGCCATCAGGCTGTTGAGGTTCGTATCCATGACCTTCATCCACCCGGGCATCTCGAACTCACCGCGATTGTAAACCACGATGCCTTGAGAGAGGATCAGCATATCCAGCTTTTCGAAAGGCGCGTGATAGTCGGAAATGGCTTGAAAATCCACAGCATCCATTCGATCATAGTGAAGTCCAGTGAGATCGGAACCTTCGCCTTTTTTGTAATCTGAGGCATTTGCCCGGGTGCCCCAGACATAAACTTCTGCGCCGCGGGCTCTAAGTGCCTGCGCAATGCCATTGCCAATACCGCTGGAGCCGCCAACGACAAGAGCATTTTTTCCTGAAAAATCGAGATCGGTCACGGGTTCCTCCCTTTTATTATTTTTTTTTGAGTTTACGGCCTAAGATACGGTGAAGTAAAGCCTGAGCTTCAGGCAGAGACAACCTTAGAAAAAGGACAAATCAGGGGATGGTATCGTCGACCCTTACCGCCGCTGAAACTTTCGCGCGTTATGAGGAGATCCGGTCCCGGTTGCCGATGGGCCGCTTTCCCAATTCGTCGCGGACGATCTCCAATCTTGGCGAGTTGATAGATGAGATAGATGTTTTCCTCCTTGATGCCTTCGGCGTGCTGAATATCGGTGATCAGGCTATCGTTGGTGCTATTGAACGGATCGAAGAGCTGCGCCTGGCGGGGAAGAAGATTTTTGTCCTGACCAACAGCGCTATATTTAACGCTAAACTGGCGTTCGAAAAATATCATGCTTTCGGTTTCGATTTCTCGATTGAAGAGATTATATCTAGCCGCGATGCGGCGCTGGAAGCGCTCAAAAATTTTCCTGTGGACTATAGCTGGGGCGTCGCCGCTACGCCCTATTCAGGGCTTGAGGAAATTCCAATTCAAGCGCGA
>JAIOYL010000218.1 GCA_021741195.1 Sneathiella sp.
CCAACTCTCCGACTTATTCGCAAGGCGAACGGCAAGCTGCAGCTTGCCGATCTTGAAGAGGGAACCTGGCGTCCGGTTCAAAAAGCGGATATTTTCTAGACCCCGACCGGGTGGCTTTTAATGCGCGAAAAGAACGGGAGCCGTCATATGCTCCAAAATGCTTTTCGTCGCGCCGCCAAGAACCATTTCGCGAATTCGGCTATGGCCATAGGCGCCCATCACCAGCATGTTGGCGCTGTAATCGACCAATGCATCCAGCATCGCGTCACCCACGCCGAGCCCTGGCCAATGACCTGATTTGAACTCTGCATTGATGCCGTGCCGTTTAAGATGTGCAAGTATTTGAGCTGTCTCCCGCGATTCATCGTTCGTCGCATTGACACTCAATAAGGTCACTTTCTCAGCTTTCTCAAGAAACGGCAGGGCTTCATGCAAGGCTCTTGAGGATTCCCGGGAATTGTTCCAGCCAACAATGATATGGCTACCAAAGTTACGATATTTACCGGCAAAGGGAATGACCAGTACCGGGCGCGGGGAACTCACGACAATTTCCTCGGCAATATATCTGCTTTGGGCATTATTATCGGCATCCGGGTCACCTTGACCGACAATAACAAGATCGACTGCGAGCGCGTGAGTATTAATAAGATCCGGTGCATACCCCTCTTCAATAACGACTTCAACGGGTCTGCCGACCCTGGCCGCAAGGCTTTCAAGCTTTGCCTTTGCTGCGGCCGCGTTTTCTTCTTCGACCTTTCGGGACTGCTCAATGAATTCCGGGGGCACATAGCCCATGAAGGAGGTTGGTACGGTCACCTGGGCAATGGTGTAGAGCCCGACAATATAGGCGTTATTATCAACGGCGAGGCCAAGTGCTGTCTCTATGCGGGCGTCAAGTTGCGAATCGTTGGTCAAGTGTAACAGTATGGTTTTGATGGGCATTGGACATTCCTCTTTGCGGCCATTGCGTTATTTCTAGCATATTTCCCGGTTTTCCGAACGGGAACATTGATTTGAGACAAACCACTATATAATTACACAAGATGTTTCAATATTAGTGACCTGCCACCCGCTCCCGGTTTCAAGTCTATGAATTGTTCTGGCCAATAACAATAGCCTTGATGTAATTCCATAGGTGCTGATCTTGATCTCTGATATGAACGGAGTAGTCTGGGGCCGTTCTCGATAACTCCTTGCACACCAAAGGACCTCGTTTTGATGAATGCCATAGAAGCCTTGTTGACGCGGAAATCCTCTGCAATGCTCAGTGAGCCGGCGCCGAGTAAGAAAGAGTTGGAGATTTTGCTGCAGGCGGCGGTGCGCGCACCAGATCATTGTCATTTGCGCCCCTGGCGGTTTCTGGTCGTTGAAAACAAAGCAAGAGAAGCGGTGGGCAAGGGTTTTAAGGAGGCGCTGGAGCTCCGCGACCCCGAGACGACGGAAGCGGCATTATTGAAGGCGTGGGGAAATCCGATGCGTGCGCCCATGGTGATTGTTGTTATCGCCAAGATAGAAGAGCATCCCAAAGTGCCGGCGATTGAGCAGGTTCTTTCCGCCGGAGCGGCCGCGCAGAATATTCTGATTGCGGCGCATGCTCTGGGGTATGGCGGCATCTGGCGAAGCGGCAAACCCTGTTTTGATCCCCATGTCAAAGCAGCGCTCGGCGCGCGAGACAAAGATCAGATTGTTGGCTTTCTGTATCTTGGAACTGCGGCAAGAACGCCAGTTCTCCCCAAGGATCCTATTTCAGAATATATGGAAATCTGGACGGGCTGAGAGCGAAGCAGTAAAAGCAGCGCGCTTTACACAATAAGAAAAATGGAGGTTTCTCGTGTCCGATATTATTTTTCATCATTACGACCCCTCACCATTCGGCGAAAAAGTCAGATCTATTTTTGGCTTCAAGGGAATTACATGGAAATCCGTACAAATTCCGCGGATGATGCCTAAGCCCGATGTAATGCCGCTAACGGGCGGTTATCGCAAGACCCCGATTATGCAGATCGGGGCGCATGTTTATTGTGATACGCAAGCCATAATTCGTGAACTGGAAAAGCGGTTTCCGAAACCAACCCTGTTCCCCGGAAATAGCCAGTTTCTGGGATGGGGGATGAGTTTCTGGACGGACAAGCTGTTGTTCAGTACCTCTGCGGCGATTATTTTCGGCACCTTCGGCGATCAGATGCCGCCAGAATTTGTCAAGGATCGGGCCGAATATTCCGGTGGAGGTATAAATATAGAGAAAATGAAGACTGCGCTTCCTTTTTCCCTGCAACAATTCGCGGCGATGATTGACTGGGCGGAGCAGGGTCTTGTCGACGGACGAGACTATTTTCTTGGTTCTGACGCCAGCCTTGTCGATTTTGATCTGTATTTTAACCTGTGGTTTGCGGCACGTGCGCCGGCAGCGAAAAAACTCATAGGAGATTGCCCGCTGTTGAGTAAATGGATGATACGCATGGCCGCATTTGGCCACGGCAAGCCAACAGAGATGAGTTCGACAGAGGCCCTCGAAATTGCCCGCAAAGACGATGTGGCGACCTGCAAAGGTGAAATTGGTGAAGGCGAAGAAAAGCATGCCGGTAACGCGGTGACGGTGACGCCGAACGATACGGGACGGGTGCCGGTAACGGGGGAACTGGTTTCACTCAATCACCGTGAAATTGCGCTTCGTCACAAGAACGATATTGTCGGTGAGGTCATCATCCATTTCCCACGCGCCGGGTTTATTGTCAGCTGAGAAAACGGAAAGGCGAAACCTTGATTTCGCCTTTTTTTTCACGTACCTCAGAAAGGCAGTTCCGAATAAGTTGCTATTACTGTTATAGATTTGTTAGTGTGGCACTGATATGAAGCTGAGCAGAAATCCCCTATTTGCCGGAGAGACCATTGGTTAAGAAATTTCAGGCTTTCATCTATGGACTTTGCGTATTTGGCCTCGTCCAGAGTTTTTATCTAGCCGATTCCTCCGCCGCGAACGCGCAAGCGAAGGCCAAACTGCCTGAAGCGGTCATCGCCGTTGTTGATATAAATCATATTTTACAGGTTTCCGAACCCTCCATGAAGGCGGAGGAAGAGGTGAAGGCTATTCTCAAAACGAAAGTTGATGATTTGAACAAGCGCGGCGATGCGTTGCTCGCTGAAAAAGAAGCGCTCGACAAACAGCGCGCGATACTGGCGCCGGACGCCTATCAGCAAAAACTGTCGCAATTGAATGTTCAACGGCAAAATCTGCAGCGGGAATTTCAGGTTATAAACGGGAAGATGAATGAAGCTCTGGTCGGTATCCGGCTTCGCCTGCGTGACATCATCATTCATATGGCGGCGGAAGTAAGTAAGGAAAAAGGTGTCAACATAGGCATTGACCGGGCGAAAACGGTCTTTTTCGATAATTCAATGGATATCACTGAAGATGTTCTTGCCAAGTTCAACAAGGCAAATCCGAAAGTTGAGATAAAGGTTAATGAAAGCGGCGGTGAGGGAGCCGCAAAAGCTGCTCCCGCCAAGAAAAACTAATCTCAGATTTTCGCCAGCAATTCTTCCTTCAGGGCGTCGTCACAAAACCCGGAATGGAGTGCATTCCGGGTAATATTCTTCAATTCTTCTTCCGTTAATCCATAAATTCGGGCGGCACAATCATATTCCTGGCCGATTGAGGTTGCGAAGAACGGCGGATCGTCGGAATTGAGCGTGACGACACATCCCGCATCCATCAGCGCCTTGAAAGGATGCTGTTCACGGCTGTCATACAGACCGGTTGCGATATTACTCCCCGGGCATAATTCCAGTGGTATCCGTCTGTCTACGATTTCTTCTAGAAGGGTAGTATCTTCTATCGCGCGAACGCCATGGCCGAGCCTGCTGACAGGAAGGTTATCGAGTGACGCGCGGATACTCACGGGGCCGCCGAACTCGCCTGCATGTGTAGTCGTTTGGTATCCCGCGTCCCGGACAAGGTTGAAAGCAGGCGCGAAATCCTCCGGATTAAACTGCGCCTCGTCACCGCCCATACCAAAGCCGACAACGTATGGGTGGGGCGCTGCAACAAATTGCTGTGCTACCTTGAGCGCCCTCGATGCGCCAAAATGCCGGACGCAGGTGACAATAATCCGTCCCTCGATCCCATATTCCGCCCGTGCATCGTCGATACCGGCGGTGATCCCCTCCAGATGATCAGCATAACTCATGCCGACCTCAGCGGCATGATCCGGGGAGGAAAACATCTCGACATATATCGCGTCTTCTCTCGCGCACCGGGCGAGATAGTCATAGGTAACCAATCTGTAGTCATCTTTGGTCAGGATCGTCGCAGCGGCCTTATCGTAGCATTTCAGGAAATCCCAGAAATCTGTCCATGCGAACTCGCCGTCGGATTTGAAGATCGCCGGATCAAGTGTCGTGCCGTTGCGGGCCGCCATTTTTCGAACCAGAGCGGGCGTTGTGGTTCCTTCGAGATGCACATGAAGCTCTGCTTTCTTCACCATCTCTAGTCCAGAAACGCCGTGCCATGATTGAGAGGGGACAGCGACAGATGGGTGGCAATGGATTGCCCGATATCGGCAAAAGTATCCCGTTCGCCGATTGAACGGCCATCGATGCCGGGCCCGAAGGCAATGACGGGAACCACCTCCCGGGTATGATCGGTGCCGGGCCAGGTTGGATCGCAACCATGATCTGCGCTCAGGATGACGAGGTCGCCGTTTTTTAACTCGGCTTGCAGCTCCGGGATTCTGGCATCAAATTCTTCAAGCGCATGAGCGTAGCCGGCTACGTCGCGCCGATGTCCATAAGACTGGTCGAAATCAACAAGATTGGTAAAGATGAGTGTTCCGGGACCAGCGCTTTCGATTGCCGTCATTGTTGCATCCATCAGCGCCATATTACCGGCGGCCTTGATAATTTCCCCGGTTCCCTGATGAGCGAAGATATCACCGATTTTCCCAATTGAAATCACCTTTCGTCCCGCATTCGCCATCTGATCGAGGAGTGTTGGTTCCGGTGGTGGCACCGCGAGATCCTTCCGGTTCGCGGTCCGGGTGAACTTGCCATTTGCACCAATAAAAGGGCGTGCAATCACGCGTCCGATGCCAAGCGGATCGACAAGTTGGCGGGCAATATCACAAAGGGAATAAAGGC